>JAYTKL010000095.1:0-4297 GCA_043730305.1 Deinococcales bacterium
CCCGTTCAGCGCATGAATCACGCTGCCGCTCGAGAGGAACAACAGTGCTTTAAAGAAAGCGTGGGTTGCCACGTGGAAGATACCGACCCAGTACGCGCCAGAACCCACGGCAATAAACATGTACCCCAATTGCGAAACAGTGGAGTACGCCAGAATTTTCTTGATGTCGGTCTGGGCGATCGCAGACAACGCACCATAAACGGCAGTCAACGCGCCAATCCACATCACCCAACTGGAAGCCCCAGGGGCATTGGCAAAAATTCCGTGAGAACGTGCGACCAAATACACGCCAGCCGTGACCATCGTGGCGGCGTGAATCAAAGCCGATACGGGCGTTGGACCCGCCATCGCATCGGGAAGCCAAGTTGAAAGTGGCAATTGAGCACTTTTACCTGCCGCACCCAGCAACAAGAACAACGCGGCAAGCTCGAGTGGTGGTGCGCCAAACGCGATACCAGTGGTGATGGTGGTGACGTTCGGAATCACGACACTACCGAAGCTCGAGTTGATCTCGTGAATGTTGAGGGTTTGAAACGTCATGAACAGCAAGAACATGCCGAGCATCAGGAAGGCATCGCCAATGCGGTTGACGATGAAGGCTTTACGGGCTGCATCAGAATTCTTGCGGTCGGTGTACCAAAAACCAATCAGCAGGTACGAGGCGACACCCACGCCCTCCCAACCGATAAACAGGACAGGGTAAGAATCGGCAAGCACCAAAACCAGCATCATGCAAATAAAGAAATTGAGGTACGCAAAAAACCTCGAGAATCCCTTGTCGCCGTGCATGTAACCAATGGCGAAAACATGAATCAAGAATCCAATGCCCGTGATAATCAGCGTCATGATGCTCGAGAGGTGATCGAGCGCAAAACCAAACTGCAAGGGTTTGCTGACGAGTTGCCCTTTCTCGAGCACCCAGGTCGGCAGAAAATCCCAACGTAGGGTGTCAAGCAATGGTTCTTTCATCGGAGAAACTTGCACGAAACCAATGATCGCCAGCACAAACGACAAGAACACCAAGCTCGAGGCAATGATGCCAGGGGTGGGTTCTTTCATGTGCTTGCCCCAGACGATCAGCACAAACCAACCCAGCAATGGCAGCACGGGCATTAGAGCGAAAAGATTATGATTTAAGTCCACAATTATCCTTTAAGGCTCGAGAGCACATCCACGTTTGTGGTCGGACGCTTCTTGAAAATAGCCACGATGATGCCCAGACCAATCGCCACCTCGGCGGCGGCGAGGGTCAAAATAATAAACACGGCACTCTGCGCGATCAGATCACCCCAGGCTCGAGAGAACGCGACCAGCGCGAGGTTCGCGGCGTTCAACATCAACTCGACGCACAAGAACATCTGAATCGCAGAGCGGCGCGTGAGAAAACCAACCGCGCCAATTGAAAATAAAATCGCGGCAAGCGCAATGTAATACTGCGTTTCGACCATTGTTATGCCACCACCTTTGCAGGATTACTGCTCGAGATTTCATCGGCATAAGCACCATCTGTTGCAAGCTCTGAAGTTGTCTCGAGCGCTTCGTTATGAGCAGCTTGACGATGCACCAGCGACACCGCGCCAACCACCGCGATCAAGAGCAAAATGCTGACCGCTTCAAACGGCAGCAAGAACCTTGTGAACAGCGTCTCGCCAATTGCGCCAGGCGTGCCACCTTGAAGCGCTGCGGTTGCCGTCTCGAGGTTCTTGGGGGCTTTGAACTGAAAGGCTGTGAACGCCAGCGCTGCCGCCATGACCATGCCACCCGCAATTGCCACAGGTTGCACCCAAGGCAGTGGGTCAGCGCCCGACATTTGTGACTCGTTTAAAAGCATGATCACAAACAAGAACAAAACCATGATCGCACCCGCGTACACCATCACCTGAACTATTGCCAAAAACTGTGCGCTCAAGGTCACATAGATCATCGCCATCGTGAGCAATGTCCCCACGAGCGACAACGCCGAATAAATACCACTCTTAAACGAAATCGTGCCAATCGCCAAGGCAATCGTCAGGATCGAAAGAATCACAAAAAGTACCATCAGCGTTTCACCTCGGTCTGAACCTCGAGCATCGGTTTCACACCCACACCAGACCCTGGAATGGTTGCCACGCTGCTCGAGCGGTTCTTGTTCGCATTGATGGCTTCCTCGACCTCACGGCGCGGTGTGACCACAAAACCACGTTTGACGGGTTTGGTTTTCTTGGCGGCTTCGCGGCGTTGCGGTTTGCTGCCTTCAACGCCCACGATCATGTCTTCCTTGCCATACACCATGTCACGCGTTTTATAATCCGCCATTTCAAACTCGTTGCCCATCATGACCGCACCCGTCGGACAAGCCTCTTCGCACATGCCGCAAAAAATACAACGCAACATGTTGATCTCGTAAATGCTCGCGTGACGTTCACCCGCGCTGACCGTGTTTGTTGGCGTGTTTTCAGCCGCTTCAACATAAATCGCGTAAGCGGGACACGCCGCCGCGCAAAGCGAGCAACCAATGCACTTCTCGAGTCCGTTCGCATGACGCGTGAGGATATGACGACCACGGTAACGTGGTTGCAGTCGGGCTGGCGTTTCGGGGTAAGACACCGTGACAGGCTTGGTGAAAAGCTTGCCCAGTGTGACCCCCATTCCTTTAGCAATCTCGAGAACACCCATTATGAAGAACCTCCAGTGGTTAGAACGTTACAGAAAAAATGTTTAGGCATCTAATTTATCCCTCTAAATTTCAATCGTATCTCGAGATTCCAAAATTCTGTTTTACTTCTCGAAATCATGCCTGTTCTATTTTTGAGACAGAAAACACATTACGATCTCCGAAAAAACAAACATGGAAGTGCTTAAAAAAATCATCTTGCCCTAAAATAAAGCGAACGCGATCATGTATTGACCAAGCGAATAACAATGGAAGTTCATCAAAATCCGAAATTTTCACCAGTAATTCCACAAGTTTAGTTTCACCATCGGCATTCCCTGATAAATTTGGACCTCGATTCAGTGCATCCCAATCTAAACCAAGCTCTACACCCAAACGATGCGGTAAAACATTCAAACCTGCTCCAGAATCTACCAATGCGTATTCAGTAAAAAATTTATTGTTACGACTTGCTCGTGTCATTAGTAGTGGCATTGATTGCCCGCGTTGGCTTTTCTGATACGAGAAAATCATCTACCTCCAGCCTCGTACATTTCTCGAAGGGTTGGTGTACCTTCGGGAAGAATAATTGGTTCGTTCATAAACACTTCGACTTCTGCAAGGCGCTTTGCGTGATAATCCTCGAGTGATTTCAAATGCTTTTCTTGTAAAGCATCAATCAACTCTAAAATTTCAGCACTCGAGAAACTTTTTACCGTTTCTAAAACTTGCGCGACACTCATCACACACCTCCAAACCCTATTCTACTCAATCCCCAGCCACCGCTCGAGTTTTCAGGTCCACCTTCTGCCAATCTCGAGAACCCGAAAACACAATCATTGCTATCACGACAATCACACTGAAACCACCCAAATACCAGAGGCTGGCATTTGGAAGAAAAGCTTTGTACGCGGCGGTTGCCAGGGTGTTGACGAGCGCCACGGGAAACAAGAACTTCCAACCGAATTGTTGCAGTTTGTCGTACCTCATGCGGGGCAAGGTCGCCCGAACCCAGATAAAAATAAACAACCACAACCCGATTTTGGCGAACAACCAGACAAACGGAAGGTTCGCAATGGTTTCGCCCAGGAACGCAGGTCCTTTGAAACCACCCATGAACAAGGTGCTGATGACGGCGCTGGCAGTAATCATGTTCACGTACTCCGCCATTTGAAACAACGCCCATTTGATGCTCGAGTATTCGGTCAAGTACCCCGCGACCAATTCTTGTTCGGCTTCTGGAAGGTCAAATGGAGTGCGGTTGGTTTCGGCAAAGCTCGAGATGACAAAAGTGACGAATGCGACACCTTGGAAGAGAATCAGAATTCCGTTGCTGGCTTGCCATTGCACGATGTTGTACAAGTTCATTGTGCCAGTCAGCATCAAAAGCCCAAGCACGCTAAGTCCCTGCCCGAGTTCGTAAGAAATGATTTGGGCGCTCGAGCGCAAGCCACCAAAGAGCGGGTATTTGCTGCCCGAAGCCCAACCTGCCAGGAAAATGCCGTACACGCCCATGCTGGTGGTTGCCAGAATAAACAGCAAACCAATGTCGAGGTTAAACACCCACGGGTCTTGCCCGAACAGTGATCCTGCTGGTCCTGCGGGAATCGCGCCAAATGCCGCGAGTGCCATTGTGATTGCCACGAGCGGCGCGAGCCAGAA
>JAYTKL010000096.1:0-4434 GCA_043730305.1 Deinococcales bacterium
GTTGCTTGCATTTTTTGTACCTCCGTGGCAAAGCTTAGGAAATGCCGCGTAGCTGGAACGTAGCCGCGCCGAATAACCTCGAGTTTGTCTTTTGTGTCACGACTTGCTTGTGTGGTTTAATAAATTCCCAAGTGCGCAATTCGGATAGTTTCATCAACCGCAACCAAAACCAGGTTTAATTCAAAAAACACTTCAAACTCGAGGTTTGAACGTGGGTAAAATTCGATAGTGACCGCTTCAAGAAACTCGGGTTGAACCTCGAGTGGTGCGGGTTGTATTAATCGAAAATTTACTTGCTGCAAACTCGGTTTTTTCGAGATCACAAAATCAATTGGGTGATAAAATCCGTCGTAGCCGTGAGCGCTAGCCACGCACTCGCAATGGTTTTCGATTAGATTACGCAAGGCGTGTTCTGAAATCTCGAGTTGTAAACCTGGAGTCAGCAGCGCATGGGCAATGTTGTACTCGCGGGCAATGATGGCTTCGGCAAAACTGTCTTCGCAATCTCGAATGCCAACCTGATTTTCTTGCAAAGCATCTTTGAGAAAACCATCCATGCAAACAGTTTAGAATTGCTGGCGTAGCCTTCCCGTAGCCTGGTTTTAGCGCCGTGAAACCTCGAGATTCACAAGCAGTTTTGAACGCAATACAGCGACATAAAATCTCGAGTGTGATGCTTTGTTTAGCTGTTTTGGGCAGAATAATGGTCATCGTGTCATGATTGTGCGGTGAACTTCATTTCGCAGGTGATGACAGACCGTGCGGAATTTGAATTTCAGCTTTTTGGTCAAGCCGAATTTCGATTGAATGGCTCTGAATTAAACCTTTCCGTCCGCAAAGTCCTGGCGCTTGTGGCGTACTTGACCATCGAAGGTTCTGGCTCGAGGTCGGTGCTGGCGGGCTTGCTCTGGACCGAACTGGATGAAGCCAGCGCCCGCAGAAACTTACGCCAGCGTTTGTACCGACTCGCGCCGCCAGAATTGAGTGCGTGTATCTTGGTTGAGGCAAATCGGGTTTCACTGACAGGTTTTGTCAGCAGCGACGTTGCCAAGTTCGATCTGGCAATGCTCGAGTCTCGGTTTGCCGATGCCGTAAATTTGTACCGAGGGTTGTTACTCGATGGTCTGGAACTCGAGGAAGCCAGCGCGTTTGTTGAATGGCTCGAGGTCAAACGCGAATGGTTCGAGCGTGGTTTTCAACGCGCGTTGGCAGGGTTTGCCAATCAACTCGAGGAGGCTGGATCAAACCGAGATGCGCTTGCGCAGCATCAGCGTTTGATTGCCGTCAATCCTTTGCTCGAGCTGCATCAACGTCATGTCATGCGGCTTCGGGCGGGTTTGGGCGAACGCGCCGAAGCGCTGGCAGGGTTTGAAGATTTTCGGGTGTTGCTCGAGATTGAATTGGGGCTTTTCCCAACGCCAGAAACGGTTTTGTTGGCGGCACAAATCCGTGAACAGGGTGAACTCGAGCAGGTTTTACCGCCTGAATCAATTCCTGTTTTACCTGCTATTGAAACCCCAATGATCGGACGGCAAGCAGTTCTCGAGCAACTCGAGGCGGGTTGGCAAGCTGGGAAATTGCTGGTGGTGACTGGCGAACCTGGCATTGGTAAAAGCCGTTTGCTGACCGAATTTGCAAAAAATAAAAACACCCAGGTTTTGCACGGACGCGCTGGCGATGCCAGCATCCCATTTGCGACCTTAACCCGTGTCATCCGAGGGTTGTTGCAAGTCCAACCAAATCTTGTGCTGCCGCGTTGGGTTCGTCAGGAACTCGCCAGGCTCGTGCCAAGTTTAGACGAACCGCCCGTGTCAAGCGGTGCTGAAGCCCGAATTCGGTTATTTGATGCCTTTGCCGAATTTGTTTGGCTAACCACCAGCCAGATGGACACGTACATTATTGATGATCTGCAATTTTTTGATGCGGATAGTTTCGAGATGATCTTGCACCTGTTCTCGAGCCTCAACCGTCCGAGCAAGACGCGGCAGATCATGGCGTACCGCACTGGCGAACTCTCGGAATCGATGGCGACAAGTCTCGAGCAGGTTTTTAAAACCAGCAACGCCCTGCAAATACAACTCGAGCCACTGAATGAAAGCTCGGTGCGCGATTTGGTCGAAAGTTTACTTGGGTCAAACGATCCCAAACTCTTTTCAAATCGCTTGCACCGCGCCACCGGAGGCAACCCATTTTTTGCGCTCGAGACGCTAAAATCATTGGTTGAATCCAAAGTGCTGCAACAAAACGAGCAGGGCGATTGGGGAACGGTTTTTGATGACACGACCACCAGTTACAGTGAGCTGCCAATGCCAGAAACTGTGGTCGCCGCCGTCCGAGAACGCGTGGCGCGGCTGGGCGTTCAAGCCAGCCGTTTGCTCGAGACTGCCAGTTTGGCAGGCGATGCGTTCGCGCTCGAGGATTTGCAATCTGCCACGACCCTGACCGAATTTGAGGCGCTCGAAGCCTTTGAACGGGCGCTCGAGTTGCGCCTGCTCGAGCGTCAAGCCCAGGGGTATCGTTTCGCGCACGATCTGGTGCGCGAAGCCCTGGCACTGGGGCTTGGAGTGGAACGAAAGCGCTTGTTGCACCGTAAACTTGCCGAGAACCTCGAGAAACGTGGTGGTGCGGCAGCTCGAATTGCCTTGCATCTCGAGCAGGGGGGTCAACATCAACTGGCTGCACCTTGGCGGGTCAAGGCAGCCTTGGCGGCAGTTCAAGTTTTTGCCAACCGTGAAGCCGTCACAGAGTACGAAAAAGCGCTTGAGGATGATCCTCGAGAGACTTTTGAACGGGCTGGAATTCTGGACGCGTTGGTGGTGTTGTTGTGGCGACAAAACCTGATCGAACGTGCCATGGTTTTTGTGCTCGAGGTTGCCAATATTCGCGGTGTTTTAGATGATCAAGTTGGGCTTGCACGTGCTGATATTTGGATTGGCGTTTTGCAATTAACTCTTGCTCAACGTGATTTGGCTAGGGCATCACTTGAACGTGCCTTGTTTCGAGCACAAAGCGTGAACGCAATTTCTGAACAGTTGAATGCTTTGTTTAATTTGGTAAAGTTTCACACCGACGATGGCAATGTACAAGCCGCTAAGCCGATGATCGAAATGGCACTCAATTTTGGTCATGATGTTCCTTTGGACGAACGCGCCCAGTTTGAGATGGCGCGAACCTACTGCGCCTTGCTTGAAGGCGATCTTGGTCAGGCAATTTCGTTTTCTACCGTTGGTATTCGTGCCGCTGTGGATTGCGAGGTTGCGTTTTCACACTGCAATGCGCTGCTTTTGGCATTGGATGTCTATTTGGGAATTGGTTCGACAAATGGCGTTGCAGCTTTGCTGGAAAGCATTCTTGAACTGATCGAACTTCACGAATTTGGTTACCACCGTGTCGAATATAAGGTTAAAAGCGCGTGGCTCGAGTTGGGACGCAAAAACCCAAAGCTTGCCCTTGAACACATCTCGAGCTTGGAGCGCAGTGAGGTCAAACAACCCGAAGATCAAGCGTCTATCGCTTGGATCGTCGGGGCTGCCAATTTGCAACTTCACAACCCACGGGCTGCCCTCGAGACGCTTGAATCACTCGAAACTGCTCCAACCCTAGAAGTCTGGACGCGTATTCTGACCGTGCGTTTGAACAGCGCTCTCGAGCTTGGAATCAAGCTTGATGGCTACATTCAAGCGGCGCAAACCCAACTCGAATCTGATCGCACTCCAGCGTTGGAAGGACTCGAGCTTCGACAGGCATTGGCTCGTGCGCTCAAAACCACTGGCAATCTCGAGGCTGCAACTCGGCAGCATCAGATTGCGAATGCGCACTTGCTCGAGATGTCCGCCACCCTCGAGGCGCACCCAGAATTGCAAGCCAGTTTCCTCGAGAAGTACCGCGAGACAACAACGTAATCTCGAGCTTGATCCAAAAGAGTCCAGGCGAATTACTGTTCGTCCTCGATCCAACTGAGGTCAATCTCTTGATCGGGGACAAACAATTCGTCGATAAACACTGGTAACACTTTTGAAAGTTGCAACACCCGTTCGGCGGCAAAGTCCATCTCTTCGGGATTCATGGCTGCCGCCCCGACCCGCAAGCAAGCATTGTAAAACCGTGCAATCTCGAGTCCCTGCTCATTCAGGCGTTGACGCTCGGACGGCGTTAAAACTTGCGCCGCAAATTCGTTTTCAAACTCAAAAATCGAGTGTCCGCCCAAACGCCAAACCGCACTTAAAAAATCGTTGATTTCTCGAGGGTTACGCCACATGCCAAAACACAACTCGTCAGTTAACGCATCGACGCTGGACAAGCGATCAAAGGTTAAAGGCTTCACTGTAATCAATAGACGTTATCGGAAATAAAAATTAGCCTGATTTTCGCAAAGCCCGTTTGCGAAAAGCACAACGAAGATTGTGTAATCCACAAGCAATCTCCATAAACCAA
>JAYTKL010000097.1:0-3890 GCA_043730305.1 Deinococcales bacterium
GTTTTTGGAACGGATTTGATTCCACTTTGTGCCAAAGCCAGTGGAACACTGAGTGCCAAGATCAAAAATTTTAACTTCAAGTTGTTCCTCGGTAACATACAAAAACCCAGTTCTTTCGGGTTTGGATTGCCATTTTTTGGCATTACCTTGCGTTTTGGGTTTCAATGAAATTCTCGAGTTGAACTTCTTGAATTTCGTACAAGCCCCTGGTTCCCTCGACCAAACCCAAATCTCGCAATTCACCGAGGGCGTTGGTGACTGTGACCCTGGTGCTGCCAACGAATGCCGCCAGTTCTTCGTGGGTCAGGTCGAGTTTCAGTTGAATCCTGCCATTGGTATTTTCACCAAAGCGTTTACCGAACGCCAAGATTGCCCCGCCAACCCGTGCGGTGACTGGGGCGGTGGTGGCTTCGAGTTGCGTCTCGAGTTCTTGAACGCGGTGCGCCAGCACTTTTGCCAGTGCCAGGGCAATCTGAGGTTGCTTCTGGGTCAACTCGAGCAGCTTGTCCAAACAGACTGGGCTGGCAACCACAGGGTCGGTCAAGGACACCGCGTCGGTGGTGTGACGCTCGAGTCCGGTCAGGAAACTCTCGCCAAAAAAATCGCCTGGTCCGAGGACATTTAGAATGCGTTCGCCGCCATCAGGGGTTGGGGCACTGATTTTGACTTTTCCCTCGAGCACAATATAAAGATCATCCGCTCGGTCTTGGTAACGGTAGATTGCTTGACCACGCTTAAACTTGCGTGGTGGACAAATGCGCTCGAGCGCCGTGCGTTCCTCGGGGTTGAGGTATTGCAAAAGTTGTTGGTTTTGGGCAATCACAGGCATGTGTAAAGTATACGACTTAGAACTTTGAATGCTTTGGATGAAAGTCTCATTTAGCAGTATCTCATGTTGCAGGATTTCATCAAGATTCGCGTGAATCCAACCCAAAAGGTTACGATACCCCGATGAGGCGAGGAATTTTATTTGTACTCTCTGGCGCTAGCGGCGTCGGCAAGGGTTCGATGTTGCAACATGTCCTGATTCAAGAAGGCAATAAAATGCATTTCAGTGTTTCGTGGACGACCCGAAACGCTCGAGTTGGCGAACAAAACGGTTTGGATTATTACTTTAAAACCCGCGAGGATTTTGAAACCGAATTGCACGATTCAAACGGCGGTGGGTTTCTCGAGCACGCCGAATTTGTTGGAAACCATTACGGCACGCCGCGCCGCACGGTGGTCGAGAAGCTCAAAACTGGGATTGACGTGATGCTCGACGTGGAGCGAATGGGGGCGCTCAATGTCCGACGTTTGATGCCAGAATCGGTCTTGGTACAAGTCGTGCCGCCGACGCTATCTGAATTGCGTCAACGCCTGTTGTTGCGCGGTACAGATGCTTTGGATGCCATTGGACGAAGGCTCGAACGTGCGGTTGAAGACATCAGTTTTGCCAGGGAATTTGATTATGTGATCGTCAACAACACCCTGATTGAAGCCAGAGACAAGCTCAGCACGATCATTCATGCCGAAAGAATGCGCTCGAGCCGTACCCCGCAAAGTTGGCTCGATCAGGCGGTTTCAAAAGACCCAGACCTCGAGGTCAAGCTTGATCGGCTCGAGGCAGAAATTCGCCGAAATGGGCATTGAAGCCTGCCCAGCACAGCATTTTAAGTGCCAATTCCATTTTTGGCACTATTCTTTTGCTAATTTTCGAGTAGACTGTACCCGATGAGTGAAAAACATATTGACAAATTGCTTGCCATGACCGACTCGAAGTACCAACTTTCGGTCGCTGTTGCCAAACGTGCCATTCAGTTGAAAGCGGGCGTCGTGCCAGTCATTCCGCCAGAGCAACGCGCCACCCGCAACCTCGTGACGGTCGCCATGCGCGAACTCGCCAGCGGACACCTCGAGATGGGCAACAACTTGGTTGATGACCACAAACTCGAGCATTTCTTGGTGCGTTCCAAGCAGCAACAGCACGAACTGGCGCAGCAGCAGGCGGCGCAGAGTTACACCATGCCCGATTTTGACGGCGATTAAATCCAAATTGTTTTTTGGAGGTGAGGCGTGCCTCACCTTTTTTTGTTGGTTATTTTGCCAGTTTTAACCCTCAGAACTTTGTTAGACTGACATCTGTGATTCTTGAAACCAACAGCCGAACAACCCGTTCAAAACGAATCGCGCCCAGTTTGTTGGCTTGCGATTTTTCCGAGCTAGGCGCTCAGGTTCGTGAAGCCCAAGCTGCCGGCGGCGATTGGCTGCATTTTGATGTCATGGACGGTCAATTTGTACCAAACCTGAGCATTGGTTTACCGATTCTCGAGGCGACCCGAAAACACACAACCTTGCCTATCGACGTGCATTTGATGGTACAAAACCCAGAACGCTATTTCGAGATTTTTGCCAAAACTGGCGCAGACAGCATCACCTTTCATGCCGAATCCACGGCTCATGCGCACAGCGCGATTCAACAAATCCATAGCCTTGGCAAAAAAGCGGGCATGACCATCAACCCTGGAACGCCGCTCGAGTTTTTTAAACCCGTGCTGGCTGATCTTGACGTGGCATTGGTCATGGGTGTCAACCCTGGATTTGGCGGGCAGAAATTCATTCCTGGGACTTTGGATCGCTTGAGGCAACTCAGAACCTGGCGCGACGACCTTAACCCAAACTGCCTGATCGAAGTTGATGGCGGCGTCAATCTCGAGAATGTCAGCATCATAGCCAGGGCGGGAGCGGATGTTCTGGTGGCAGGTTCGGCGATTTTCAACAGCGCCGGTATCGCACACAACGTCAATTTGTTTCGCAATCAACTCTCCAAGCTTTCAGACGGCAACGCATGAAGTTGCGTGTTGATCTGCTGCCTCGCGGCTCGAGTGACCCCAGCCATCAAGCTTTTGCCGACACAGTCTTGGTCGTGGACGTGATTCGTGCCACCACCACCGCACTGTCATTTCTCGAGCGCGGGGCTGAAAGTTTGTACTTGACTTCCGACCTCGAAACGGCGCTGGCTTTTAAAGGCGACGGTGTGGTGCTGGCTGGTGAACGTCGCGGTCTAAAACCCGAAGGTTTTGACCTTGGCAACAGCCCTTTCGAGGTGCTCGAGCAACGTTTTGACGGCAAAACCATTGTCATGACCACGACCAACGGCACCCTGGCAGCCTCGAACGCTTGCGAGACTGGTAAAAACGTGATTCTGGCTTGCTTGCGAAACGCTCATGCGGCGGCAAGGCGTGCCAAGGAAGTCTCGAGTGAAGAAATCGCCATATTGTGTGCGGGCGGCGGCGGAAGGGTTGGGCTTGATGATGTCTACACGGCAGGCGTGCTGTGCGAATACCTGCTCGCCATGACCGACGCGCAACTCGACGACGGGGCACAGATTGCCCTGACCGTGCGCCGTCAGTTTGCCGACCCACTCGAGCCGCTTTCACGTTCTCACGCTGCCGCAAGGCTCGAGGAAATTGGTCTGGAATCCGACGTGGCGTATTGTGCGCAAGTTTCGCAGTCCACCATCGTGCCTGGTTTTCAAGGGCGCGTGGGTGGCGCTCTGATTTTCAGACCGTGATAACTCGAATCAGCGATTGAGGCACGAGGTGCAAATCTAAATTTCAAACTCGAGCGGCAATAAAAAAGGCGGCAATTGCCGCCTTTTTTATTTGTTCTTGCTTTAATCGCCTGCAACAGCTTTGGCATTGACTGGAACGCTCAAGGTCACGCTCGAGCCGATGGGACCTACACCCGAGGTTGAACCGTATTCGCCACCGTGGTACGCGGCTTCGCCGTGGTCGGCAAGATCAAGCCCAGTTTCTTCGTCTTTGTTGCTTGGTCGTAAGCCCATCACGGCTTTGATGGCGTAAATGATGACGGCTGTACCAACGCCTGAAAGCATCACGGCTGTTAGA
>JAYTKL010000098.1:0-1528 GCA_043730305.1 Deinococcales bacterium
ATCGCCATGAAAATCGAGGACGGCACAGAACGCGCCCGAGACGTTGCCATGCTGCGAATTCTCGAGCAACTTGAAATTGTTGCACCAGACAATGCCCAACTTTCGAGTTATCGCCGTAGCATCCTCAAAAACCATGCGGGGCTTGAAATTGGCGAGATCAACGCCGCATTTGACCTCGAGCTGTATTAAACTTATCTTTTCTTGTTTTGACTGATTCCACCAGGGGTTTCCCACAAGCGAAAACCACCCTTAAAAGCATTGTCGTTGCTGCCCAAATGCACACCTTCTGGCAGAGACTCGAGTTTTTTGGTGTTGCCACCGCCCAAAACCACGTAATCGGGCAGCAATGCCGCGCTGAGGATGGTGATCACTTCTGGTACAAACTCGCGCCATTTTTTCTTGCCGTACTCGTCCATGCCGCGTTGACCAATGTAATCTTCAAAAGTTTTTTTCTTGTACGGCAGATGCCCAAGCTCCATCGGCAAGACCACACTGTCAGCAATAAGTGTCGAACCCAAGCCCGTACCCAAACCCAAGAACAGCATCTTGCCACCCTCGTAACTGCCCAGCGCCTGCATGGACGCATCGTTGATACATTTGATCGGGCAACCAAAAGCGCTTTCAAAATCGAAACCAACCCAGCCTTTGCCAAGATTGTGCGGCTCGAGCGCGATTTTGCCAGCTTTAACAGGAGCCGGAAAACCAATCGTGATGGCATTAAAACCCCAATCTTTGACCGTCTCGAGCGTACCCTTCACCATATCTTGCGGGGTTAAATTTGGACCAGAATCAAAACGGCGGGCTTGGGTTTGACCCGTTGCCAGCAACTTCACGTTCGTCCCACCAACATCAATCACCAGGATTTTCTCGTTCGACATGCTTTAAGGTATCACGCTCGAGATGCAGCGTTGAGATTTTATTTTTGCCAGGTTAGAAATCTGCACAAGCCACCAAAAAGCTGGAAGGAAAATCCCTTCCAGCCAAGCGTTTCTCGAGCTTTTGCCAACTGCCAATCGCTATTTGCTATCTGCTCAGATCAAACCAAGTTCTTTGACCGCATCGCGCTCTTCGATCAATTCGGCAGCCGTCGCATCCATTTTCGCACGGCTGAAGGCATCAATCTCGAGTCCCTGCACGATGCTGTAAACGCCGTCCTTGCAAGTCACTGGGAAGCTGTACATTAAACCTGTCGGAATGCCGTAACTGCCATCGCTTGGAATGCCCATGCTGACCCAATCACCAGGTTTTGTGCCGAGCGCCCAGTCGCGCATGTGGTCTATTGCGGCATTCGCGGCACTGGCGGCACTGGATAAACCCCGAGCTTCAATGATCGCTGCGCCGCGCTTGGCAACGGTTGGAATAAAAGTGCCCTCGAGCCAAGCTTGATCGTTGATGCTTTTCGCGGCACTGACGCCCTCAACTTCGGCATGGAACAAATCTGGGTATTGGGTGCTCGAGTGATTGCCCCAGATTGTCATTTTGCTTAGGCTAGCGATTGGTTTGCCCGTTTTGGCTGCCAGTTGCGACA
>JAYTKL010000099.1:0-4963 GCA_043730305.1 Deinococcales bacterium
TGGGTGCAGCTTGAACCGTGGCGGTCAAGCTCGAGGAATTGTTGGTGGCAACGGCATCAACCTCAGAGGCTTGGACACTGGCGGTGTTGGTCATGACGCCTGGGGCAGTGGTTTTTAAGGAAATTGAAACTTGAGCCGTTGTCTCGGACTCGAGCGCAGCGATGGTACAAGTGAGGGTTTTGGTCGTGGCTTGACACGAACCCTTGTTGGCGCTTTTCGAGATGACACTGGCATTCTGAGGTATTTGGTAGACCATGTTCACGTCAGTCGCAGCTTTTGCCCCAAGGTTTTTGAGGGCAATGCTGAGCGAAAACGGTTTTCCGACTTGTACGACACTGACAGGCGCAATGATCAGTAACTCGAGGTCGATGCCGTCTGTGACTGGTGGTAGCACCTTCGCACAGGCTTCAATAGTGATAAAGCCAAATGCCATTGCGAGTGTCTTAAAGAGATTTGAAGCCATTGCAATCTTGGACATGCGTTCCTCGAGAAAATTTGAATGTCGAAAAAAATTCACTGATTCTTGCCTGCAAATGTGGCGTTTGAAAAAACTGAATCAGAACGACGTGTTGAGTTCAAACCTGGACGTGATGAAATTACTTATAGCATCAATTTTCAGTGTTTTGTGTAAAATCCCAGCTTCTGGGTATGTTTGGTGCAAGATTGATCACCACTTTGATTTCAAAAAAGGTATAGACTCTAAGCGGTCAAGCAGCAAATAAATTCCACTGCAAACTTTTAAAACCCTAAAACGGCTATCTTGGAACTGGACTTTACTTCTCGAGCAAAATAAAACACGTGGGTCGGAAAGACGAGGCAGGCATGGGGTTAACCGCTCAACAAATCAGCGACGAGATGAATCAAATACTGACCGAAGCCAGCACCTACGGGCACACGGTTGACAGCGCCCGCAGTCGTGCCGGGCGAATGCTCGAATTGGCGCAAAAACTCGAGCAATCCAGCGATGTCGATCCAGAAGCCCTACCCAGTACACTGATTGACATTCAGTCCACCGCCAAGCACATGATGGCACTGGCAAAACGGCTCGAGATTGTGCGGGCTTTGGCAATCGTCAAAGCCAACGAGGCAAATTTTTTGGCTTCGCACAATGGTAAACAAGGTTCGCACGAGTTTGAAGCCCGCAGGTACGCGCATGAGGCTTTTTATTTGAACGAGATTTTGCGTCAAGGTTTGTAAATGGAAATGGCAGTCTGAGAGTGGTGGGTTTCGCCCACTCACTCTCGGAGTGCTTTTTTGATGTCGCAATCAAAATTTTAGATTCTGAGCAATTGCCAGTTTGAAGTGAAAGAAACAAATCCAAGTCTTTTGGCTTCACGCTTTGCAAAGGCTTTCAGGTCTGGGCTGTCCTCGTAATCGAGTGCCCAACAGGCAAAACCGTAACGTTCCGCCCAGGACACCATTGAAACCGCAACTTCTTGATTGGCGATTTTCATTGCTTGACTGAGCGGCAAATACTTTGGCTTGCCCGTTTCCTGCATGTGCCAGGTGGTACTCAAACCCTCGAACAAGGCACCGTCCACGATTGGCGCGACTCGAGACAACACCCGAAAACCCCTGTTAAGCACCAGTGCAATGTTTGGGAAAGTTGCGCGAAGTTTGACAATCATTTTTGCCAAGGCAAGTTGGTCTGCCTCGTCGCTCGAGTCCAGGGTGTCCAGAAACAAGCCTTGAAAACCCATGTCTAAACTTTTTCTGGCATTCTCGAGAATTTGTACTTGCCAGTCAGGGTGTGCCGGATCAACGACGACCCCGCCAAACTCGAGGTTTTGTTGAAGCTGTCCGTCTGGGGTTGCTTTCCACCACGGTTGAGGTGTGGTCTGACTGGTGTTTGCATCTTCGCCCATCGAAAGGTATGCCAGGGCAACGGTGTGAAGTTCATTCAAAGATTCTAGATTCTCTTTCGAGTGCGCCCCAGGGTGCAAGACGACGGCATCGTACTGCCAGAGTTGTTCAACTCGGTCATAACCGTAATAAATTGCGTACGACCGAGCTTGCCTGATGCGCTTGCGCACGATTCACCTTTTCCTCAAGTTCCAATCCCAAGTTTTGGGCAAGGGGTACTGATATTACAGCACCTTTTAGCAGATTTGGTTTTTGGTTTTGACTTTGGCTCGAGCTGCACAAGGTTTTTTCGTATCTGAACTGTACCGTCGTTTCCGTTTTGGGTATTTTAGGCAACCATTAACGCAGCGCACTTAACTTCATGAGAAACCGATTGTAATTTTTAGTGGTTTTTAAACTTTGTGCCTTTTGCACCTTGTGAAAAACGTAATAACGGCATGAGACCTTTCGTGAGGAGGTTAATGTGAAATCTGAAATATTGACTCGAGGAGCACTCGGTTTTTGCGGCAATGCAATCCATGCCGACCCAGACGAAGAATTTTATATCAACTGGATTCTCATTAAGCTTATCAAATCGCCATAATTCACAGCCGCGAATCGGTGATTCTCATCAGGGGATGATGAAACCCAGGGGAGATTATGAACAATATCCGAAAATCATGTAGGTTAGCTCAATTTTTTTTCATCATTTTTTGCGCCACAATTTTGTTCTCATGCAATCAAACTGCACTCGATATCGCCGTTGACACAGACCTCGTGTTAGGCATCAGTGCCGTTACGCCAACAGTTCAAATTGGACAAAATCTAGAATTTGCCCTGTCCGTCAAAAATATTGGTGCAAATGACGCCAGCAACGTCACGGTGCTCAATCCAATACCGCAAAATGCCAGCTTTGTTTCAGTCAGCTCCTCGCATGGAACCTGCACCCAAAAAGACGGAACGATCAGTTGTGTACTGGGAAAACTTGCCGTCACAAAGTCGGCAACGATTAACCTGATCCTGACCTCCAACACGGTGGGGACAATCAAAAATACCGCCAGTGTGGTTGCCACAGAGATTGACATTACAACCACCAACAACATTGCCAGCTCGAGTGTGACCCTGCAAGCGCCACCGCCGCAGGCAAATTTGCAATTGGCGGGCACGGTCGCACCAAACCCGGCTCAAATTGGTCAAAACCTGACATACACGTTCAACATCACCAACACCGGTCCAGACACGGCAACCAGCGTTCAATTTACCGATGTGTTGTCGGCAAACATTACGTACGTCTCCAGTACCAGCAGCCAGGGCACTTGCACTTATGCCAGTGGCAATTTGACCTTAACCTGCAATCTGGACACCATGGCACTCAACGCAACAGCCCAAGTTAAGTTGGTGGCAACGCCAAAAACGACTGGAACACTGACCCAAAGCCCAATGTTAAGAGCTGCCGAGGTTGACCCCAACACTGCCAACAACACGACCACCATCACGGCAAGCGTTCAACCCGCACCACCTGTACCAACCGCCGACTTGGGACTGACCATGAGCGCCACGCCAAACCCTGTGCAGACGGGACAAAACCTGACCTATGCCATCAAGTTGACCAACGTAGGACCTGATGCCGCCAGCAACGTCAAAATCAGTAACCCATTGCCGCAAAACACCACTTATGTCTCGAGCAACGCCAGCCAGGGATCATGTGCCGTTGCCACGGGCACTCTGACGTGCAATTTGGGCGGTTTGGCAGCGAATGCCAGCGCCAGTGTCAATTTGGTCGCGACCTCGAAAGTCGCTGGGACAATTACCAACAGCGCCAGTGCCACAGCCACAGAATCTGACCCTGATACCAGCAACAACACCGCCAGCGCCGACGCCACAGTTCAAGTGCCAAGCACAGCCGATTTAAGGGTCACGATTGCTGCTGCGCCAAACCCAGTCCAAACGGGACAGAATATTACGTACACTTTCAAAGTCAGCAATCTGGGAGCCAACAACGCCACGGGCATCAACCTGAGTGACGCGCTGCCAGCCAACACCACATTCGTCTCGAGTACAACAACCCAAGGGTCATGCAACGCTACAGGTGGAACGTTCTCATGTGCTTTGGGAAGCTTGAATCTGACGACTGTTGCCACGGTCACGCTGGTCTTGACCTCGAGTACTGTCGGAAATTTGATGAATGCTGTGAATGTCAGCGCCACCCAAACCGACCCAAACACCAACAACAACACGGCTTCGACCTCAGTCAGCGTTCAAGCCCCAGCAGTGCCGAGCGCCAATCTTAGTTTGACACTCAGTGCCGCACCCAACCCGGTACAAACTGGGCAAAACCTGACCTACACTTTTAATGTCAATAATGCCGGACCAAACGATGCAACTGGTGTGAACCTCTCTGATCCAATCCCGCAAAATGCAAGCTTTGTCTCGAGCAGCAGCGCTCAAAGCTCTTGCGCTTCAAATGCTGGAATTTTCTCATGTAGCCTTGGCACGATTGCAAGCAATGCGTCAGTACAGGTCACAATGGTTGTCAACTCGAGCGTTGCTGGCACGTTGACCAATGCTGCCAGCGTCAGCGCCAACGAAACCGATCCTGCGACGGGCAACAACAGCGCCAGCGCCAGCGTCAATGTTCAAGCCCCAGCCGTTCCAACCGCCAATCTGGGATTGACCAACTCCGCTACGCCAAATCCACTTGATATCAGTACCAACGCAACCCTGACGTACAACATCAGCAATGCAGGATCAGATAGCGCCACCAACTCGACGTTTACAACCACCTTGCCCACCAATGCCGGTTACATCTCGAGCAACCCCAGCCAAGGCACATGTTCGTTCAGCGTGGCGTTATTGACCTGCAACCTTGGCAGCATCGCCGCAAACGGCAGCGCCCAGGTCAGCCTTGTCCTGACCTCGAGCGTTTTGGGAGTACTAAATACCAGTGCCAGCGTCAGTGCAACTGAACTTGATCCTGTCGCCACCAACAACAGCTCGAGCCTCAATATTACGGTGCAAAACCCACCCAGCCCAGGCACGATCAACTTACCGCCCACAGGAAAAATATCGTGGGATTGGCAAATCGGCGCGAGCGGCGACAGCAACGTGACCATACCGACGG
>JAYTKL010000100.1:0-8217 GCA_043730305.1 Deinococcales bacterium
CAGTTGATGCACGAATGCACCCAAATATTCACGATCACGACTTTGCCGCGCAGGTCTTTGATCGAAAGCGGTTTGGAATTGAGCCACTCGCCACCCAGAATAAAATCTGGCGCAAGCTTCTTGCTTTGCTCGAGCGTTACCCTCGGTGTTGTGCCGCTCGGGTTTTTGAGTGCGACACTGATACCCAAAGTTGTTAATGCCAGACCTGCCACGATCAAGATTCCTGTTTTCATGCTCACCTCGAAGGTAAATACGCAGTCCATTCAATCTGGGTTCAACCTCAAATCAAACCTTGAGAATCACCGTAGACTGAACGCATGAAAATTTACACCAAAACAGGCGATGCGGGCGAAACGGGTTTGTACGGTGGCGAACGCGTCAAAAAATTCTCGAAACGAGTCTCGAGTTACGGCACGGTGGACGAAGCCAACAGCGCGATTGGGCTGGCTCGCGCCCACTCGAGCGACACTGAAATTGACGGCGTGCTGGCACAAATTCAGAATGCCTTGTTCGATGTTGGGGCTGACCTCGCCACGCCGACGGGTTCAAAATACGAGAAAAACCTGGTGCGCATTGACGCTGCGGATATCGAGAACCTCGAGCAACTGATTGACCGTTTTCAAGAACAATGCCCGCCGTGGTCAAACTTTATTCACCCTGGCGGCACGCCTACGGCTGGCGCACTGCATCTTGCCAGGGCGATCACGCGCCGTGCCGAACGGGACGTGCTCGAACTCGAAACGCTCGAGGAAAGCAACCACAATGTGGCGGTGTACTTGAACCGTCTCTCGGATTTCTTGTTTATTCTGGCGCGGGTGGTGAACGCTCGGGCGGGGGTCAGTGAAGCGGGTTGGCACGTCAAAGGACGCCGTTAAACCATAAAGCTCGAGTAATACAATTCTGAAACTCGGGTTTTGCTTTTTCAAAGACTTTGATACACTGCGGCAGAGGTGACATGATGACCTGGCAGGAAATTGTGAACAACAAAGATTTAGCCAATTTGCCGTTCAAAATTGAAACCAATGAACTCGGACAGGTGGTCATGAGTCCCACAAAATACATTCACGGCATTTATCAAGCCCGTCTGGTAGAACTCATCAAGCAATTTTTAACCAACGGCATCACCAGCACCGAAACCGCCATCGCAACCCGCAAAGGCGTTAAAGTTCCAGATGTCGCCTGGTCGTCTTATGCTTTTTTTAACTTGCACCGCGACGAACTCGATCTGTCCGCAGCGCCAGAATTGTGTGCCGAAATCATCTCGCCAAGCAATACTCAAAAAGAAATCGCGGGCAAACGCAAATTGTATTTTGAACGCGGTGCGCTCGAGGTTTGGACTTGTGACCTCAGTGGAAACATGTGTTTTTATGATGTTGACGGCGAACTCGAGGTTTCAAAACTTGCGCCCGAATTTCCAAGATCAATTGAACTTCAAATTCCCGAATCTTAACTTTACGGTGTCTCAAGAAGCTCGAGTCAAATTGCAATCTGATTCGAGCTTTTAAGGTTTGGGTGGTTCTTTGTCCGTTATGGCACTGGTCAGTTCTTCTTTGGCATCGCTAATGCCCGTTTTGAATTGCTTGATGCCCTGCCCCAAATTTTTACCAAGTTGCGGCAAACGACTCGCGCCAAACAGCACAACAGCCAGCAAGATCAAACCAATAATTTCGGGTGCGCCCATAAAGACCTCCTTCAGAACCCACGAAAAACTGGGTGGCTCGAGTATACGCGCTCGAGTCATGCCACATTGTTCTAAATGTAAAGATCAAGCATCCTGAACGGTAGGGCGGCGCACTGTCCCAACCAGATTCTCGAGCTTGATGTTGTGAGCTACCGATGTCTTCAGTAAGGTCTTATACTGTCAGCAATGACAAACTCGCAAATGCTTCAAGACCTTCTGAAAGACAGCGCTTACAAGCTTACGCAATTTAAAATTGAGCAAATCAAAGCGCTCGAGAACAGTATCACTATCGTCACAACAGGCAAAAAACCAATGCCTTACATCAATTGCTTGGTGCGTGGAAAGCCCATCAAGTTAACCCCTGAAGAAGCGGTCAGGCAACTGTACTTAATGGTTTTACGTGACGACTTTGGCTATCCTGTAAACCGAATGCAGGTCGAGTACGAAGTGACATTCGGACGCGAGAAAAAACGGGCAGGCATTTGCATTTTTGATGCCGACAAGAAAACAAGTCCTTACATTCTGGTTGAAGTCAAAAAACCCAAACTCAAAGACGGTAAGGAACAACTCAAAAGTTAATGCAACGCCACAGGCGCACCAATGGGAGTCTGGACAAATGGCGATAGCATCTCGAAGTACCACCGCAAAGAACCCAATTATTTTGAAGACATATCAGACATTCCAAACGCACACCAGAAGCTAAACGACATCCTCGAGAAACTGCTGGCACTCAATTTAGAACGGGCGGCATTGCAAGGTGAAAGCATAACCTCGAGCGTTGAAAGTGAACTTGAAACTTAAACGGTTTTGGCATGGTTGACGCTCGAGATAAATTCTTAAAAATGCTTGGGCAATCCCGCTTGTTTTAAAACACCATTTGCTGTGTGCCTCGAGAGAATACTGCCATCCACCACAAAGCGGCGTTGTGTAATGGGACTAAACCAAATTTCGTGATCTCCCTTGCCGTACCGCACAAAAGTACAGCCGACAGCGTTTAGAAGTTGTTTCAGGTCTGGTGTATAATCTGCCATTCACGCAACCAAAGTCATTTCGCGGTGCGCCTCGAGATGAATCCTGGAATTGGCTGGAATATGCTCGAGCAGTTCTGGAATCATGACCTGAATTTTGTCGCTTAACAACTCGAGCGTCGCCGCTTCAGTGCACAGCCCTGGGACTTGCGAACTTTCCGCCACCCAAACACGGGCTTCGTCGTCCCAAAAAGCTTGAATGATGAAGGTTGTCATGTTGGAAGTCTAGCACTTTTTATAATTTGGTCGTTCTGTTCAAAGTCCCATCTTGGCTTTCAAGACGAACAAACGGCTTTGGATTGGTTGACGCTCGAGGTTCGTTGGTGTTCAAACGATCATCAAAGTTGCCTTGAGCATGGTTGGGTGTGAATGACTTTTGGGGATTGAAGGCTGTGCTAGCATATTTGCATGACTCAGGTTCTCGAAGCCATGTTTGATGGCGAGGTTTTTCGCCCAGTTGGTGCTGTTAAACTGGCAGCCAACACAAAAGTACAACTGGTCATTCAAAGCCCTTCAGAGCAACCTGGCGTTTCTTTCTTGGATGTTGCCGAACAGCTCCAACTTGAAGGTCCAAGTGATTGGTCTGTGCGTGTCGAAGATTATTTAAACGCTGAATTTAAGCATGATTGAAGTGTTCTTGGACACGTCTTATGCCATTTCGCTGGCGGTGGCTTCGGATCAATTGCATCCTCGGGCTTTGGCTTTGGCACAACAGCTTCGCAACGACAAAACCCGTTTGATTGTGACTCGAGCCGTGATGCTCGAAATCGGAAATTCTTTATCAAAAACACGTTACCGCAATGCAGCAATTGCCTTGCTAAACGCACTCGAGGTTGATCCGTTGGTTGAAATAATTGAGCTGAATTTAGAAGATTACCAAGCGGCTTTTGGTTTGTTTCAGCAACGTTCTGACAAAGAATGGGGTTTGGTGGATTGCATTTCGTTCGTGGTCATGCGACAACGTGGTTTGTACGAGGCACTAACAGCAGATGGTCATTTTGTGCAAGCTGGCTTTCGAGCTTTGCTGCTCGAGTAAAACTCTAGTTCCTAAACCTTCGAGGTTCTTGTCCTACAATCCTGACGCTTTGTAAACGGTAAACTGGTTTCGTGAATCCAGCGCCAGCCCATCCCAAACCCGCCATTGTTCTGGTCAGCCCAAAAGGTCCTGACAATGTGGGCAGCGTTGCCCGTGCCATGAAAAATTTTGGTTTGACCGATTTGCGCATTGTCCAACCGCGTTGCAACCTCGAGCAGGCGCACATGATGGCGGTTCATGCCGTTGATGTGATCGAGAACGCCAGTATTTTTGAGTCTTTATTGGAGGCGGTGGCGGGTTGCGATTTGATTGCGGCGACCACGGCTCGGGTGCGGCGCGATCACAGTTTGCCAGTCACGCCGCGTGAAGCCGCGCCGAGGTTTGCCAGTGCCATCTCGAGCGCGGTGGTCTTTGGGCGCGAGGAGCACGGGCTTTTTAACGAAGAACTCGATTTGTGTCATGTGCATATTCGGATTCCGACCGATGCCGATTACGTCAGCATGAACCTGGCGCAGGCGGTGCAGGTGATCGTCTACGAGTTGATGCTGGGGCGCACCAACCTGGAAGTGATGCCCAAGCAATTTCAAAACGAACCCGCCAATCGTGGCACCCTCGAGGGAATGTACGCGCACCTGCTCGAGTTTATGCTCGAGGTTGGTTACACGGATTCCGACCGTCAGGCGCACACCTTGCGGCGTTTTCGCATGATGCTCGACCGTGCGGTGTTGACCAAACATGATGTCTCGTTTGTGCGCGGGTTGTTGTCCCAAGGCTTGTGGGCTTCACGCAAAGCCAGGGGTTTGGGCATCCCTGGTACAGTCCCGTACCCAAGGATCGCAGATGAACTGACAGGGGAGACCGAATGAACCCGAGCCGCCGCAGTTTCTCGCCGCTCGAGGTGATCAGGCGCGGTTTGGATTTGTTGCGCCCGAACGCCGAACCTGGCGCGTTGTACCGTCGGGTGCGCTTGTTGCAGGCGTTCTTGCCGATTTTGATTGTCCTGGTCGTGATGGGTTATCAAATGCTGGTGGTGCGGCTCGATCCAACCCGTACAACCTTCTGGCTTGAGATGTTGTTTTACGGCATTCTGGGTCCGCTCGCCACGTTTTTTTCAATTGGTTGGATCAGCTCCGAAGTCCAAGTGCGTGAACGTGCCGAAGCTGACTTGCGCGATTTGTACCTCGAGCTTTCAGAGTCGCACCGTCGGCTTGCCGAAATTCAAAAAGTCACCCGCAGCGTTTCGGAAGCGCAAGACCTTGGTGCGGTGCTCGAGGCAGCCATTCAGGGTTTGGTCAACGCCGTCGGCGCGAGTGCGGGTGCGATCATGCTCGAGGGTGGCGTGGTGCGTTCCGTCAAGCTCGAACCCTTGCCGACTGAGGTGCACGATCTCGAACCCCTGCGCAACAGTTGGGACACCCTCGAGCGTCCTTCAGGCTGGGCTGGGGCAACCAACAGGTTGAGCTTGCCGCTTCGTTGGGGCGAACGGTTTCTGGGCGCGACCCACCTGTATTTTGCCGGAATGCCGAGCGCCGAAAGTAAAGAATTGCTCGAAATTCTGGTCGGCGAACTCTCGGTTGCCATTGAAGCAGTCCAAGCCCGCACCCGCGATTTGTTGACGCTGTTCGAGGTGGATCGCAGCATTCGCGCCGAGTCGAACCTCGAGCGGCTTCTTGAAGCGGTTTTGGTGCGCATCAGAGACCGTGTCAATGCCCAAGCCACGGCGGTTTACCTGACCGATGACGAGAATCATCTGACCCTGGCTTGGGGACGCGATTCGGCGGGGAATGTCGTCAGGGCTGGACTCGAGCATGGTTACGTGGTCGGCAAACTCGCCCAGGCGGTCAGCGTGGGACGCTCGAGTTTGCTGGTGGGCGACCTCGAGCATTCTGAAATGTTTGACCTTGAAGACAGCGTTTTAACCAATTCCAAAGCCGCCATTGGCTTGCCGCTCTTGGCAGATTCGGAACTGGTCGGCGTGATTGTCCTGGGGCATGACAAAGCCAATGCTTTTGACGCTCGAGAGTTACCGCTGCTCGGGCTTCTTGCCAATCAGGTGACGCTGGCGGTGCGAAACGCCAAGGCGTACTTGTACTCCGAAGAACTGGCCATTTTTGACGAACGCAACCGCATCGCCCGCGAAATTCACGACGGCATCGCGCAATCCCTGGCGTTTACCGCCATGAAACTCGATCTGGCGAGCCGACTGCTCGAACGCGATCCGAGACGGGTGCAGTCTGAACTCGAGACTGCCAAAAATACCCTGCGTGAACAAATCAAAGAAGTCAGGCGCAGTATTTTTGCGCTGCGCCCGATTGACCTCGAGCGGTTGGGTTTTCTCGAGACGATCAAAGGTTACGTCAAAGATTTTGGCGAGCAAAACAGCCTTCAAGCCACGCTCGAGATTCTCGGCGAACCACAACTTTCACCGACCAACGAAGCGGTCATGTTCCGCATTTTGCAAGAGGCGCTGAACAATGTCGCCAAGCACAGCAAAGCCAAAACCGTCAACGTCAATTTGCGCGTGGACTCGAGCGGCACGCGCCTGAGCATCAGCGACGACGGGCTGGGTTTTGACCCAGCCGCCTTAACGGGCGTCGTCTCGAGCGTCGGCGGTCTGGGCTTGCAGCAAATGCGTGAACGCCTGCAAGCCAGGGGTGGCATGTTCGAGTTTCGCTCGAGTGTCGGGGCTGGAACTCGGGTGACGGCGGTACTGCCTTAAGCCTTACTTGATTAGAAATGAGTAATCAGTTGCCTCGGCGTCGGTATGACACGTGATACACATCGAAATTTTGCCGCGTTGGATTTCACCTTTTGGGTTTTTGATGATCGTGCCAGTTTTTGGCTCGAGCATGAACCATTCCCAGTTGCCCGCGTTGGGGCTAAAACCTTTGGCGCGTTTGACCATCGCGGTTGCCACACCAACCAAAGTCCCGTCTGCCAAACGTGACTGCTTGGCAATAATTGTGCCAACAGGAAATTGACCGTTGGATTTGCGTTTTGCATCGTCTTTCACAAAAATAAAACGCGTGACAGCAGGGTTTTTAGCGTCGTGAGCCATCTCGAGTTCTTCGCTTGGACCTGTTGTTTTGGCTGCCAATGACCACGTTGAATATCCTGCAAAATCAGCATCTCGAGCGTCAAAATCGCTCGGTTCGCCTCCACCAAATAAAGCACAAGAACCTAAAGTTAAGCTGGCAGCAACACCAATCAATGCAATCTGAATGCCGTTGAACTTGTTCATTATTTGCTCCTATTTTTCACTCTCGGTGAATTGATCCTACACCCAAACGAGTTGGCTTTGTTTTTATTCAATTCATTTACGAAAGAAATTGGTTTTGGGTTCAAAGGCTCGAGAATTTAATTTTCTTGACGTAAACTAAACCCATGAACGCACGGCGCAACACCAGACAACGCGAAACCATTCTCGAGGTGATCCAAAACGCCAAAGGTCCGCTCGGCGTGACCGAGATTCTCGAGCGTGCCCGAACCGAAATTCCTGGTTTGGGCTTGGCAACGGTTTATCGCACACTCACGCTGTTAAAAGAGGGTGCGCAGATACTCGAGGTGAATCTTCCTGGCGAGGAGGCGCGGTTTGAACCTGGCACGCGCCATCACCATCACCATCATTTTGTTTGTCAGACCTGCCATAAAGTTTTTGAACTCGAGACTTGTCCCGTGGGCATTCCTGCGGGCAGCGTCTTGCCTGGTGGGTTTCGCGTGGCGGATCATCATTTGACCCTGTACGGTTTTTGTCCGCAGTGCGATGTCAGGAAAGCCGCATGAAATTGTTGCGGCTGATATTGGTTTTGGTACTTTTTTTCGGCTCGAGCCTGGCGCAAGTTGACCCCAGCCAATCCGAGGTTACGCCCGAAATTCCTGGCGTCAAAGGCACGGTCGCGGCAGTCATTCCCAGCACCTCGAGCGAGATTGGTGATGTGCGCGTCAAACTCGAGACTGGACAGACCGTAAGTGTCATTGACGATATTGGTTCGGCAAAAATTGGCGATATTGTGGAAGTTGTGCAGTCCCAAACCGCCACCGGCGGCACGGCGTATCACCTTTCACCAGGCGATGACCCGCCGTATCTCGAGGGGCGGGTGATTCGGATTGCCAATGCGCCCAAGAATTTAAATGCGCCTCAAGACCTCGAGGTGCGACTGACTTCTGGAAAATTGGTCAGTGTTTCCGATGACAGCCGCCGTTTTAACGTGGGTGACACGATTGAAATTTACCCGACACTCGGACCCGGTAACGAATTTATTTTTTACGCCAGCGATTTTATTCGGCGCACCCCAATCATTATTTTGATTGTCGTATTCGTGATCATTGCGGGTATTGTCGGTCGCGCCAAGGGTTTGCGAGCCGTGCTGGGTATGGCGTTCAGTCTGGGCGTGATCATCCTCGCCATGATTCCCGCCATTGTCAGCGGCACAAACCCTGTGCTGGTAGCCGTGCTCGGTGCAATAGCAATT
>JAYTKL010000101.1:0-2961 GCA_043730305.1 Deinococcales bacterium
TTTGATTGCACGCGACCAACAACAAAACCAGCAACAGAAATCTCATCGGTGAACCTCCGAGGATGATTAAACACTTGCTTTGGTCATAAGGCGGTCACAAGTTGAACCAAGACTCAAACAATCTGTGCGGGATTCTCGAGTGCCAGTCCAAGCAATTCACGGTTTTCGAGCGTCTGAAACCCAATGCGGCGGTAGACTTTTCGAGAAACAATTGAAGGTCACTCGGTGTTGCTTGGCGCATGGTTTGCACGCTACTTTCACCACAAGCGATTGGTCAGCATTCCGCCGTCTACCGCTAAAGTTGCGCCTGTCACCCAACGCGAAGCCTTGGAGATCAAGAATAAAACCGCATCTGCCACGTCCTCAGTCGTGCCAAGACGCTCGAGCGGACACGATTCGCGCCACCGATGAACGCCGTCCGCCCAAGCCTCTTCCAAGCCTTCACGGTCAATCAAACCAGGGGCGACGGCATTGACCCGAATGCCGTGCTTGCCCAGTTCAAGCGCCGAGGCTCGAGTGTGCATCAAAACCGCCGCTTTGGAGGTGGCGTAATGGCTGTGGTTAAAGGCGGGTTGCAGCCCTTCGATGCTCGAGATATTCACGATCGAGCCACCATTTTTCAGCATGTGTTTTGCGGCAGCGCTGGATATTTCCATCACGCCTTGGACATTCACGCGCAGCATTTCAGAAATATCGCTTTGGCTTAACTCGAGGTACGGTGTGACGGGTTGAATGCCAGCGTTGTTGACCAGCGCATCAAGTTTCCCGAACGCGGCAATACTCTCGAGACACAAGCGTTCGGCGTCGCGTTGCACATCGCCTTGCACCACATGAACTCGAGAATTCAGTTTTTCCGCCAACGCTTCAGCTCCAGCGCGGTTGCTGACGCAATGCACCACAACACTCGCGCCAGCTTCATGCAAGCGCCGCGCAATGCCCGCGCCAATTCCGGAACTCGAGCCGGTCACCAGAACCACGGTATCGCTGAGATCAAGCAATTGGTCAACTCGAGGTACGGCTTTGGTCATATCAAAAGTGTACATTGAACCATGCACCCAGACACCCAAGCCATGATCGAGCACTATCACCTCGAGCCGCTGCCGGTTGAAGGTACGCTGTTCACCAGCACTTACCGCTCGAGTGTCGAACTTCAAGATGGTTCGCCCGTTGGCACGGCAATGATTGGTTTGTACAGCGACGAACCATTCAGTGTCTCATGTTTTCATCGTTTAATCCATGATGAAATCTGGCATGTCTACGGCGGCGACCCGTTCAAACTGATTTTGCTTCACCCAGACAACTCGAGCGAAGAAATTTTGATGGGTTTAAATCTGCTCGAGGGGCAACGGGTGCAGTATGTCGTGCCAGCGCATTCCTGGCAGGCGGGTTACATGCTCCCCAATGGGCGCTACTCGCTGTTTGGTTGCACCATGTCGCCAGGGTTTACCAGCAATGGTTTTGAGGCGGGAATCGCGGCAGATTTGATTGCGCAGTATCCAACTCGAGAAGCCGATATTTTGCGCCTTAGCGTGAACGGACACCAAACCCGAATGCCAGCAGGTTTTGCGACTTAAACATCTCAAAATGCTTTTTTTGATTTCAGAGATAGTACCTCGAAATCGTACTGTACAGCATCAATCTGTTCAGGCTTGGTTCAGACCCATTTTCGTACTCTTAACCCATCAAAGCCGAACCGCGAGATACGCGAGTTTTGAGCTTTCAAAGGAGAAGAGACATGAAAAACTGGTCTGACAAGTGGATTTCGGATGCCAAGAAACTCTCGAGCCTGGGCGCGGTGGCAACATTTGTGCTGCTGGCAGGATGTAATCAAGTCGTGGACCCGCCCAAAACGGGTTTGAGCGTCCCACAAAACGTGTTGGCAATTGCGGATGACAGCAATGTGACCGTGGTCTGGGATGCGGTGCTCGATGCCAAAGTGAAGGGTTACAATGTTTACCAGGACGGTGTGAAGGTCAACTCCGACCCAATCTCGAACCTCAGCACAACCAAAACTCGAGCCGCCAATGCTGCAAAACGGTTGTCGTTTATTGTGAAAAATGTTGGCGCTGAAAAACTCCATAAATTCGGTGTTCGTGCCATTGGTGACGAGGGCGAAAGCGAAGGCAGTATCGAACCAGAAACCCGTCCGTTGGTTTGCACGCGTTACAAGATATCTGGAACGGACATGGGCGCGTTTTACCAGAACATCAGATTGACCAAGAGCGCCGCAAACTTGACCACCGCCACCGTCAAAGTCAACGGTGCAAATATTGCGTTTAACGCAGGCTCGAGCATTTATCAAGGTACGCTTGGGGCAGCCGTGCCCGTTGGTGGCAACGTCGAACTCCTGACCGCCGACGGTGACTGCCTGGCTTACGCCCATGATGTCGTACCCGAAAGCGCAGCTTTAACCGCGCCAGCCGCAGGTGCGAACGTCAACGCGACTGCCATTATTCCAGTGGCTTGGACTTCAACCAGCAACCCAGACCGTTTTGTGGTGTCCGCTACCTGGTTGATTGACCCCACCACAGGTACGGGTTGGCGCTCGAGCGACCTGCCAGGAACGGCACGCAGCTTTGACATTCCTGCTGGAACGCTGCCCGTCGGCAAAACCGTCAAGGTGCGCGTTTACGCTTACAACGACGGCGAAGAGACGTTCATCGGCGCTTACGAGGCAGGATCAAAGATGGCGATTCGCAACGCCGACGAAATCGGACATGATGTCAGCACCGTCGAGGTCGCACCAGACCCAGTTGGCACTCCAGGTGTCAGTTGGGGCGACCCGCACCTGATTACCCTCGACCAACTCGGGTTTGAATTCCAACCCGTTGGCGAGTACGACCTGAGCTTCTCGAGCGACAGCCAATTTCGGGTTCAAGCCCGTCATCAACCTTGGGGCGGCAGCACGGCGGTCAGCGTCAATACCGCGATTGCCACGCAAATGAACGGACAAAAAGTTGG
>JAYTKL010000102.1:0-16214 GCA_043730305.1 Deinococcales bacterium
GTTACGGCAGATATTGCAACTGGTAGTGGTGTTTCAACCAACGGTTCGGGAATCTAAATTCAATAAGAACATTCTCGTAAGCATAGATGTTATGAATCCTGCCATGTCTGCTTGATATGGCGGAATTAACTTAAAAGGAAGTGTATGAAACACCATGCCCAAGGGTTTACTCTCATTGAATTACTCATTGTTATCGCCATTATTGGTATTCTTGCCGCAGTTCTGATTCCCAATCTACTTGCTGCTCGAGCAACAGCAAATACTAGGGCTGCTCAGGTCCATAGCTCAAATGTTTACAAAGCTCTTTCAGCTCAAATCGCAAGTGAACCCAATAAAAATGTTCAACAAGTTGTAGCTCTTTATACCTCAACCGATTGCAAACTTGCTCAAGCTACATCGGGTACGGTATTTTATGGCTGGCAAGCAGCCCCACCTACTGTTCAAAGTTGCATCATCACCACACCAACAGCAGCAGATACAGATTTTACAGTGACTGTAATTACTGATTCAACCGCTTTTAATAAAACGTATGTGAATGGTTGGCTTCAATAGTTTTAATTTTATTGCACTATAAACACGCAACCATTATTGTTGCGTGTTTTTTTATGGCAATCCCAACACCGTAAACACCGTCACTCGAGCACCAAGACTACCAAATGCCAAATCAAGCCCTAGGTTAAACGGTAAAAAACCAAACCAGCGCCCAGGCAAGTTCACACCAATTCCAGCATCAAACAGGGTGCTCGAGTTAAAATCCCAGCCAAAGTCGGTGAAAATGCGTATTTCTGGCTCGAGGCTGGCAATACCCAAAACGTTGGGAATTTGAAAGCGGTAGCCAAACTCGAGGTTGGCGATCAGGACATTGGGGCGGGTCAGGTAGGCTTCTGGGTAGGCGCGAAGCAGGCTGCTCGAGCCGAGGGCAAAACCTTGGGAGTTGCTTGAATAACCGATCAAGGCTCGAGCGCGGGTGAACCAAGGCGTGCCAAGAATTTGCCATTTGAAGGCAATTTGGCTTTCGATACGAGGATTCAAGTTTTCACCGAAGCGAAACTCGAGCGAACTTGAGAATTTGAAATCTTGAACTGTTGCTCGAACCGTGCCTGTTAAACCGATGGCTTGCGAATCGAGCGACAACCGAACACCAAAATCGGATTCTCGAAACTCGAGTCCAAGCTCCCAAGAAGTATTGGTTGGTCTTCGGGCTGGGTCGAAACTTCCATAAATCCGCAGGTTGCTCGAGAATCGGTACTCGAGTTTGGCGTAACCACTGCTTTCTGGGGCGTTGAGCAGTTTGACGTAACCCCCTGCAATCCCAAAATTGCCAAGGATTCCGCCTGTGGCTTCCAAACCCAAACCCAGCGAACCCCAAGCGCTCGGTGCGCCAACTCGAGTTCCCCAGTCAAAAGCGCTCGGTGCTAGCTCAATTTGTGGGGCGACAGTCAATTCGGCTGGAATGGCTCGAGCCGCGTTTAAACCTTGCTCGAGTCTTGAGCGCCAGACTTGATTGACAGGGTTATTTGCGTGTGGGTCGCCTGGCGGGTTCAGTTTGATATTTTTCTGCTCGAGAATTTTGGCAATCTCGAGCCAGTGTTCACTTGCCGTTTCGCGTCCTCGTTTGATGAGTTCGCGGGCGCTACCAAAATCAAAATATTGCGCGTCGTAGGCTTTGACACGGATGTATAAATCGGGTTGGGCTTGATCAATGGGCAAAGTCACAGCCGCCACCGTCAAACCGAGACTCGAGATTAAATTGTCTGGTTTGACGTTTGGTTCCCCAAGTCCACGAATTGAAATCACGATGCTCGAGCCTAAATTTCGGGCAACATCAACAGGAATTGGGTTTTTCAAGCCACCATCGGCGTAATAATGCCCGTCTATTTCGACGGCGGGGAAAATAATCGGCAAACTGATCGAGGCTCGCATGGCGGTGGTCAGATCGCCGCTTGTTAGGGCAATTGAAGGTGCAACCTCGAGTTTTGTGACCATGACCGCCAATTGAGGACTGGTGTTCTCGAGTTGCTGGTTTTGTACCAGGGCGCGGTAAACGGTTTCCAAACCGCGAATGTCCAGAAGTCCTTTGGTGGGCGGGAAGGTAACTCGAGCCAGGTCGGATTGATGGTACTGCAATTCGGAGAAAATATCGGCTACCGTGTCAAAGCTGTAACCACTGGCGTACAAACCCGACACCATCGCGCCGGCGCTCGTGCCAACAATCAAATCGAGCGGCATTCCACGCGTCACCAGTTCTTGCAGTGCGCCCAAATACGCGAAACCCCTGGCGACACCGCCCGCCATCGTCACGCCAACTTTTTGCGCAAAAGCGCTCGAGAGTGCAAAACACAGCAGAATTGGCAACAGAAAGCGCATCTCAAGCATCGTAAGGCATAACTGTTAAATTACCGTCAAGCAAGCCGCAATCTTGCGCCAGCCTCGATCAGCAAAGCTCGAGCGCGTCCGACCAAGTAAAGCGATCCTGCAATCACAATTTTTGAGGCGGTGATGGTTTTTAAGGCGATCTCGAGGGATGCAAAAGCCTGTCCATCAAACTCGAGCGCCAATGCGAACGGGTCAGCACCCAATTCGCCAGGGGAGACAAAATTGACACTCGAGGCTTTCAGGCGCAACGGTTCGAGAACGGCAGAGACGTTTTTACGTGCCATCACGCCAAAGATCAGGGCAAAACCAGGCTCGAGGTTTTCGCTTAAGGCTCGAGCGCCAGCAGGGTTGTGAGCGCCATCAAGAATGTACTGGCGGTTTTCAAAGTCAAAAATTTCAAACCGTCCAGCCCAAGTCGCTTGCATCGCGGCGTTGATGCTGGATTCGGGCTGCTCGAGAATTCTTAAACTGGCGGCGACCAAAGCGGCATTCTCGAGTTGATGACTGCCACGCAAAGCTGGCGCGTGCGGAAGACTAAACAATGGATTCTCGAGGTCAAGCACATGGAGTGGCGCGTGACGCTGGGCGCTAATCTCGCGGATGATCTCGAGCGGCACACCTCGAGCGGCGGTCACCACTGGAATGCCAGTTCGGATCGCGCCCGCTTTCTCGAGGGTGATGCGTTCCAACGTGCCGCCCAAAGCTTCGACATGGTCAAAGTCAATGTTGGTAATGATGGTCAGTTTGATGCGCTCGAGGTTATTGGTGGCATCGTGCAAACCGCCCACGCCAGCCTCAACCACGGCAAGATCAACACGCTGATTGGCAAAATACTTGAACGCCATCGCGGTCACAAAATCAAAAAAAGCCGCCTCGAGTTGCAAACGTTGCGCCCAATGCACGAATGCCTCAATTTCTGAGGTTGGAATCTGATTTCCGTTCACCAAAATCCGCTCAGAAAACTCGAGCAAATGCGGCGAGGTAAAACGCCCCACCTTCATTCCAGTCGAACGCAAACCCGCCTCGAGCATGGCACAGACGCTTCCCTTGCCGTTCGTGCCGATCACATGAATGGCAGGAAAATGATCTTGTGGATTCTCGAGTTTCTCAAGCAATTCTCGAGTTCGTTCCGTCCCTCGCGCCGCACCAGAACGGGTACGGGCGAACAACCAAGCAATTATATTTTCATCAACAGGTTTATCCACAGTGTGTTGATAACCCTACCGATTTTCGGCTCTGACTGGCAAGTTTTTCAGCCACTCGAGGTGCGAACTCCAAACTTTGGACCACAGTGCGCCAGTTTCAACTTGCAAGTCAAAAATTTCATGTAGCACCGTGTCGTACTCGTCGTGACTCTCGAGCGTGCGGCTGGTTTGGATACCATTTGAAATGGTTTGCAAGACCGCCCCGCGCAAACTTTGCACGCCCGTTTCGGTCATGCGGTGACAGACCACCACCCGCACAAAACCGCTTTCGATTGAGGTTTGCAAATAGGTGCAACGGTCTTGAAAATTGAGGAGTTCTTGAGGCTCGAGTGTAAAATCAAAACTGTTTCCCACCGCCGCCGCGCTGATACTCGGAATTTGAAACGTCCAATGTTCGCCGTGTTGCTCGAGCCTGAAGGCTCGAGATTGCTGCGTGTAAATGCCAGGGGAAAGCGCAATGGGGTCGAGCAAGCCATTGCCAAACCCCGCATCCGCCAAATACGCTTGCTCGAGGTTGATTTTTAATGCCAGATGGTTGGCGCTGGCGTTGGTTGCTCCCACGGCGCACGCCAAATACTGCACTTCAAAACCAAGTTCACGCAGTGCCCAAGCCAGTAAACCATTCATCTCGTAACACCAGCCACCACGTTTCTCGAGCACCATTTTTTCAAACGCTCGAGCTGGATCGAGTGGCACTGTGCGCCCAAGATGAATGTCCAGATTTTCGTAAGGAATCTGCAACAAATGATGGCGGTGCACGCCAACCAAAGTCTCAAGATTAACTTCGAGACTGCCCGTGTACTTGATGCGTTCAAGGTATTGCTCGAGGTTCATGGGGTTCAGTTTAAGGTCAAAACTTTTGAGGCTCGAGTTTGTTGTCTAAGCACCTTGCGGGTTTGGGTATAACCCGTGAACGCGGGAAGCGGAGATTGGAAAAGCACGACTGTTTCCCGCAATTTGGTATGAAACCTTACAGTGGTTTTCATATCCGTTGACGCGCTTCGCGCTCTCACTTCTATGAAAACCACTGTATGTTGCTACTCCCTCTGGTCGCCAATGTTCGACGCTTCGCGTCAAACATTATGCAAGGTGCTGTATGCAAACGGATTGTGGATTTCCAATCCATTTATTTTTTGCCCAGCGTTCAAATCTTCGCTCCAGACCACACGACAATCCAACTCGAGCGCACTCGTGACCATCATCGCATCCCAAAACGAAATGCTGGTTGTGTCCATCAGCGTTGTCGCCATGATGACTTCGGCAGCACTTGGAACATGAATAATCCACAAGCTGTAATCCTCGAGTACCGCTCGAGCTTCGATTCGGGTTAAAGGTTTTTTCAATTTGCGTGTGGCGTTGACAAAAAACTCTTGCAACACCTGAACACTTATACAACCGTTTTGTTGTTCCCACAAACGCTCGAGCAACTTTTTTGCACTTGAATGCTTGTCGGGTTCGGTGCTGTCAAAGGCGTATAACAAAATGTTGGTGTCAACAAACTCGAGACTAGCGCTCATGCGCTGCTTCACGGTTGGGCATGACCTCACCTTTGCCGCGTCGTGGGCTTGCATCGTCCATCATGGCGCGTTGGCGCTTTAAAGCTGCCTCGTACTCGAGGTTGGTATTGGTCGCTCGAGTCAATCCTTCAATCACCAATCTGGTGATGGTTGTCCCTCGAGCGGCGGCGGTTCGTTTTGCTTTTTGCAGCAGCATTTTGGGGACTCTGAGCGTCAGATTTTGCGTTTCCATAGGATTATTTTACCATATTGCACATTTAAATGTGCAACGAATTGTCAGTTTCGTGCTACAAAGGATGTTGTCATGAGCGAACGTTTAAAAGAATTGATGGCTCGGTTAACTCCCGAAGAACAAAATGGTGCAATTCTTGAGGTGGAAATTCCAGGAGGAACTGATTTACCTAATCAATCAGCCCAAGAAATTCTGGGCGAGGTTCATCAAGCTTTTACGGGGATTCAACGCCGCAAAATCCGTGTTGTGAAACCAGACGGTTTCGATCCAGTCAAATCGGTACGCCGTTTGCGTGACGGCAAGTGAGTACCCCAAAAATTGCAAGATATTACGCGACAGATGCAAATCTCGGATGCTGCGATTGACAAACGATGCAACATCTTCTAGCCTAACAGCACTCGGGTATGCCTCCAAGACAATTGTGGCAACACAGTTGAATCGCTCGAGTCTCGCCTGAAGCAATTCAGGTTTCGGGCAAGCCGGAATAATCAAGTTGTAGGGATTGTGGTTTTGACAAGAAGATGCCCTGCATAAGTGGGGCATCTTCCACTAGCATCTCGAGGGTAGTATTTTTGTGATTTGCTCGAGTACCACTCAAAAAAGAAACGAGCTTGGTTTCACATTAAAGTACACCGCCAGCTTCTGTGCAACGGTTTTACTCACTTCACGTTTGCCTTTTAAAATTTTAGACAACACAGGCTGCGACGCAATACCCAGTCGCTCGAGGTCTTTTTGTGTTAACTCATGTTGTTGCATCAAAAATGCAAGTGTCTCTCGAGGTGTAGTTGAATCCTCGAGTCTCACATGAGTTTCTTCCCATTCGTCAGCATACGTCATGGCAATGCCGAGTAAGCCAAGGTAAGGGTTGTTCTCGAGGTCATCCACCGTATCGGTGATGTGTTCGATCAAATCAATTAACTCGAGATAATCCGCTTGTGTTTTTGGGCGGTTAATGTGGTTCAGGACGGCGCTGTTTTTCGCCCACATATCGGTAATTTTGGTGACATCAAGCATCAGTTTTCTCCTTCCTTTTGTTTTTTGCAGCTCAGTGCTTTGGACTTTATTCTGTCTCTTTGCTTCAAGGATACCCATTCTGACACTTGCATGGTATTACATTTTGTAATATACTTCTTGGGTGAACGTCCTCGCCCCACGAACCCTTCGCGCTTTCGTGGAACGCTACCCAGAAGCCGATGAACTCTTGCGCGACTGGTACAACCACCTGCGCCGCATCGAACCACAACACTTTGCCGAACTCAAAACGCATTTCAACAGTGTGGATGCCGCACGAACCAAAGAAGACCTGATCGTGTTCATCTTCGACATTGGCGGCAACAAATACCGTGTGGTTTGCAGCATCAATTTTAACTCGAGCATTGCCTACATCAAACTGATTTTGACGCACGACGAATACACCCAATGGAACAAACAAGGGAGGCTCTTATGACCAACAACCCAGCACAGAACCTCGAGCAAGCCCAAAACGCTTGGGTGTCCTTCCAAAATCACGCGCACATCAAACGACCCGAAACTGAAAGCGAATACCTCGAGCTTCACGCCCTGCTCGAAAATCTGACAAACCTTTACGCAATGGATGACCCGACTTTCGAGCCATTGATTGACTTGATTGCCCGTTACATGCTCGAGTGGGAGAACGCGAACGACCCGTGGGCATTAACCCCAAGCACGCCACGCGATGCGCTCGCCAGTTTGATGCTTGATCGCGGCACAACCCAAGTCCAACTCGAGAAAGCTGGTGTGGTAGCACAAAGCACACTGTCACAGATTCTTGCTGGCAAACGGGGAATCAGCAAAGCGACAGCGAAAAAGCTGGGAGTGTTTTTTGGAGTCTCGAGCGTGGTGTTTTTGTGATCTGTTTAAGAATTTGCAAATGTTGTAAACTTAGAACATGAGCAAGGGCAACCCTCAAAACCAAACCTCGAGCGCTCGCCCACAAGCGAAAGCCAAAGCTTTTACAGGTATTCAGCGCCGCGAGGTCAAAGTGCTGAAACCAGGCGGTTTTGATCCAGTCAAATCTGTACGCAGTTTGCGCGATGGCAAGTGAGTGCTCCAAAATATTGCATGATGCTATGTGATAGACACGAAAGTAGAGTTTATTTGCTCCGCTCGAGATGTGAAGCTCTTTTATTTATGGAGAAAGTCATCTCTATCAAGGGGCGTTTTGAATGTAAAAAGTAATATAACCCATAAAAGATTAGGAATTGAGCTTGTTAGAAAAATAAGTTAAATTTTAGTTTTTTCTGCAACTAAAGTCTGGCGGTATAAATGTTAGTTTATGAGAAAACAAACCTAATCAATAAAGATATTGGTTTAACGCAAAGAAGGTCAACCATTGGACCGGAAGAATTACTTATTGAAGAATTTATTCATATTTTAAAAAATACAAAGATCAATTCAAAGTTTGAAACAATTATTTTTCGAGAACCCTGGCTTGAATCGGGAGCACCTGACTTAGTAATAGCTCGTTATAGACCTCAAGTTTTTCAAAGTTGGCAAGAAGCAAGAAATATTTTGACTATTAGAGACATAAAATTAATACATTTTTTACATACAAACGATAATTTTAATCAAGAAGAAATAGCAAAGATTCTTTGCATTAAGCCAAAAGGTGCAAAAGAAACACTTGAAAGATTATTTGAAAGTGGAATTTTGAAGAAAAAGCATGGTATAATGTCAATGGTCTCATTTAAAAAAATTTTTGGCATACATTCTTTGATTGCTATTGAAGCTAAAACTAAAAATTCCAGAGTATTATTTGAACAGGCTCAGATAAATAAGTGGTTTGCTTCTGAGTCATATACTTTAAGTCCAGGCGCAAAAAAACCGACAACACTAATAGATAGAGCTGCTGCTCATGGAGTAGGGGTTTATACAGTTGCACACTCAAAATTGCAGCGACTTGTCAAATCTCCAAGATTCTCACTGCCAAATTCATACGCCACTTGGCTCTTCAATGAATGGGTAGGGCGGTTAGCAAACTAGAAGTTCCTTGAATTTGCATTACCAAACAATACCAATGGGGTATACTTCAGATATGCCTCATCCCAACCTCGCAGAGATAAAACAGAAATTCCCAACAATTTCCATTCGCCACCAACTCATTGATGGTGGACAGAAACGAGTATATGCTGCCGATCATTCCCTTTATGGAACTGTCGCCTTAAAACTAATATCTGAAACAGAATCAGAACGAGTTTTGCGAGAAATTGAAATAGCAACTAAAAATCGATTCAAAAACGTACCAGAAATGTTTGAAACTGGCAAATTTACCCATTCTTCAGGAGAATCAATTTATATTATTGAGCAATTTATTGAAGGGGAAACACTACGCGAATATTTAAGAATAAATAAAGTAACTTCTTTGAAATTCGCGGTAGATTTACTTTCAAGCTTGCTAAATCTAGCTGTAGAATTAGAAAAATCTAATGTAATTCATCGTGATATAAAACCAGAAAATATTATAGTCGATAATTCTGGAAATTTTTGGGTGTTAGATTTTGGCATTGCAAGAATGATTTCTGGCGGTAAAACTTTGACTTCTTCATCTTCTCACTTTGCACCTGCAACCCCTGGATATGCACCACCTGAACAATACCGAAATGTTCGCCGAGAAATTGATATTAGAGTGGATTTATTTGCAATTGGCGTAGTTAGTTACGAATGTTTAACAGGGCAAAATCCATTTTTAGTTGGCGCAAAAAGTCCACTAGATGTCTTTCAACTCACAGAAACACTTGTTCCTAAATCCGTTGGTGTTCCTGGCGATAAATCAATGCAATTAAGTGGATTTATTTCTATTTTAATGGATAAATTCCCATCAAGGCGACCTAATAATGCAGTTACAGCATTATCTTGGTTTGAATCTGTGATTCCCACATTGGAGTTTTGAAATGGAATTAATACTTCAATACGCTCATGGAATGAAAGGTATTTCTGTAGATTTATGCAAAGATTGGGGTGAAACTACTGTAATTTTAAGCCCTCGAGATATTGAATATACGAGACTTATACCTACAGCTAAGGAAATTAGAAAATCTGGAGGCAAATTACTATTTGACCCTCAGCTTTATAACCCTAGAGCAGATCATAAAAGACTAACAAGCTATGACTATTGGCCATCAAATTACTCTACTATTAATTTTTTAGATCCAAAATCTACTCAAAAAACTTTATCAATCATTAAAGAAATTAATGATAGCATTGAATCAGAATCAATTATATTGCCAGGTATATATTGTTCAAGTTTTAGTCAAGATTGGATTAACTTTCATAGTCACATAATAAACGAGGCAAATATTATTTTCCCAGAAAAAGATTTAATTGCTACCATTTGTTTATCTGGAGAAGTGATAAGAAATGAAGAAAACTTAGAGAAAATACTAAATGTTCTAGATACATGGGAAGTTGAATCATACTATATTATAGCTGAACATTCAAAACCTGGATACCTTTCAGAAGACCCTCTCTGGTTAAGTAATTTATTAATTTTTTGCGGTGGTATTAAGCTAAAGAATAAAAAAGTAATTGTTGGTTATTCTAATCATCAAATGGTATGCCTAGCTTCTGCCAAAGTTGATGCTATAGCATCTGGAACTTGGCTAAATGTCAGAACATTTTCAACTAGTAGATTTGATCAACCTAATCCAGATAGCGAAAGTCGTCGTACCATGTGGTATTATTGTCCTCATTCATTATCGGAGTATAAAATTGTTTTTCTTGATTTGGCAAAGAAAGCAAATATATTAAATGAATTTGAATCGAATCAATCTTCTCATTCATATGCTTCTTTACTATTTTCAGGCATCCAGCCTTCCAATACAGGATTTAATGAGAATATGTCATTCAAACATTATTTGAACGAGTTAAGAATTCAATGCTTAAACTCTACAAGAAAAACTTACATAGAAACTATGGATTCTCAAGTTTTATTACTTGAAAATGCTTATAGAACAATCGAACGATTTCAGAGTTATGGAATTCGTGGACAACAACGAGATTTTAGAAATGCAATAGATGTCAACTTGGCTGCTTTAACTTTTTTGGGTTCTGCACGTGGGTTTGCCTTAACAAGAAGTTGGTAATTTTATATGAGTGTAATTGTAAGACAAAATCCAACAAATGTAAGCTTTATTCTTAATCCGCTGCGAGTTTCTCGAGCTTCCCTTTGGTCTTAATCACTTTCGCCTGAAGCCAGTTCAGAAACCATCGAAGCAAGAACAGTGGTTTGTACAGTCGTGGTGGTGCTTGTTTTGGTTGCTTTGGGTTTTGCTTGAGGGGCGGTGCTTCGCAAACCGTCAAAAAGGATGGCTGTTGGCATGGTGTTCCTTTGCGAATAGAAAAAGCCCTTGGGTTTGCCATTTGCGAAATGATTTGCAAAGGCGTAGCCAAGGGCGCTATGTCCAGCAATGTAAAGCAAATGCAAGTCATTGTCAAGGTCAAAATGAAGACCAAGGGCTTTTTGGTCGCAAAAAACAATGGAGAAAGTTCACCATTGTAATCCCTTCAATCCGCCGCGAGTTTCTCGAGCTTCCCTTTGGTCTTAATCACTTTCGCACTTGGCGTATTCTCGAGCGCGTGTTTCAAATACCTGGCGGTGTGACTGGTCTTGTGCCTCGCCACCTCTTCGGGTGTCCCCTCGGTCACGATCTCGCCGCCTCGGTCGCCGCCTTCGGGTCCCAAATCCACAATCCAATCGGCGGTTTTGATCACTTCCAGGTTGTGTTCGATCACGACCAGCGTGTTGCCCGCCTCGACCAAGCGTTGCAGCACCTCGAGTAATTTTCGCACGTCTTCAAAATGCAAGCCCGTGGTGGGTTCGTCGAGAATGTAAATGGTTTTGCCCGTGGCGCGTTTGGAAAGTTCCGACGAGAGTTTAATGCGTTGCGCCTCGCCGCCGGACAGCGTGGGGCTGGACTGCCCGAGTTTGATGTAATCCAAGCCCACGTCCTGCATCAGTTGGAGTTTTCGTTGCACGCTTGGAATGTTGGCAAAATACTCGAGTCCTTCTGCCACGGTCATGTCGAGCACCTCGGCGATGGATTTGCCTTTGACGCGCACCTCGAGCGTTTCTTTGTTGTACCGCGCTCCCTTGCAGACCTCGCAGGAAACGTAAATGTCGGGCAGAAAGTTCATCTCGATCTTGACCGTGCCATCGCCGCTGCACGCCTCGCAACGTCCACCTTTGACGTTGAAACTGAAGCGCCCGGGTCCGTAACCGCGTTTTCTGGCTTCGGGTGCTCGAGTGAACAAATCGCGGATGTCGGTGAACGCGCCCGTGTAGGTGGCTGGGTTGCTGCGTGGCGTGCGTCCAATGGGCGACTGGTCTATTTGGATAACCTTATCTAGATTCTCGAGTCCGACCAGACTTTCAAAGCGTCCTGGCGTGGTTTTGGCGCGGTTGAGTTCTTTGGCGAGGACGGCGTGCAGGATGTCGTGAACGAGGGTGCTTTTGCCCGATCCGCTCGGACCCGTAATCACGGTCATTGTGCCGAGCGGAATGGCAACGCTGACATTTTTGAGGTTGTGCTCTTTCGCACCCTTCACGCGCAAGAATTTGCCGTTTCCTTTGCGGCGTTTCTCAGGAATCGGTACAAATTTCTCGAGCCGCAAGTACGCGCCCGTCAGGGATTTTGGGTCGTTCGCAATGTGGTCTGGCGTGCCCTCAGAGACGATATGCCCGCCGTGAATGCCCGCGCCAGGTCCCAAATCCACCACCCAGTCGGCTTCGCGGATGGTGTCCTCGTCGTGTTCGACCACGATCAGGGTGTTGCCGAGGTCGCGCAGGTTTTTCAGGGTCACGAGCAGGCGTTCGTTGTCTTTGGGGTGCAATCCAATGCTCGGTTCATCGAGCACGTACAACACGCCCGTCAAGCCCGAACCGACTTGGGTGGCAAGCCGAATACGCTGCGCCTCGCCGCCAGAAAGTGAGTTCGCGCTGCGGTCGAGCGACAAGTATTCCAACCCGACATTCTCGAGAAAGCTTAATCTCGAGAGCACTTCACGGATGATTGGCGCAGCAATTTGCGAGCCGAAACCGTTCAACTCGTTGATTTCTTTGGGTTCGGCGACCGTCTCGAGTTTGATCTTGTGACGTTTTAAGAGTTCCGCGCCGACTGGCACGGCGTTGCTCTCAGACATGGCGCTGAAAAAGCGTTTCGCCTCGAGCACGCTGAACCGTCCGACCTCGGCAACGTTCAATCCTGCCACGCGCACTGCCAGGACTTCGGGTTTGTAACGGCTGCCAGCACAACTCGGGCAGGGTTTCTCGAGCATCAATTCGCCCAGTTTTTCGCGGATGTATTCGCTTTCGGTGTCTTTGAAACGTCGGTCGAGGTTGGGGATCACGCCCTCGTACTCGCCTTTGAAGCGGAATGTTTCTTTGCCGTTGCGTTTGTAAACAATCTCGAATGGTTCACTCAAGCCGTGCATGATGGTGTGCTGGATGTTGGCTGGCAGCTCTTTCCAGGGCAGTTTCAGGTCGAATCCCAGATGTTCGGACAGCGCACGAAGCCTGTCCCAGTAGTAAATGGTTTCGCCGTCGCGTCCCTTCCAGGGGGTGATTGCACCCTCGGCGATGCTCAGACGGTCATCGCCAATGATTCGTTCGGCATCGAATTCAAACTTTGTGCCCAAACCCGTGCAGGTCGGACACGCGCCGTAAGGATTGTTGAACGAAAAATACCGTGGCTCGAGTTCTTCGAGCACCGCGCCACCTTCGGGGCAGGCGAATTTTTCGCTGTACAACTCTTCAATCTCGAGGTCAGGAAACAAAACCCGCGCCAGTCCCTCGCCTTTGCGGAGGGCTAGCTCGAGCGATTCTGAAATGCGCGAACGGTCTGATTCTTTGATCACCAGGCGGTCAATCACCAGGTCAATGTCGTGTTTTTCGTACTTCTCGAGTTTGAGTTTTGCCGCCTCGTCGAGTTCGTAGATTGTGCCGTCCACCCGAGCGCGGGCGTAACCGTCTTTTTTCAGGTCGGCAAAAATCTTGCGGTACTCGCCTTTGCGCCCACGCACAATCGGCGCGAGGATCATGGCTTTTGTGCCCTCTTCTCGGCGCATCAGGCGTTCGGTGATCTCGGACGGCGACTGCTTTTCGACTTTTCGCCCTGTCAAGGTGCTGTACGGCGTTCCCGCTCGAGCGTAAAGCAAACGCAGGTAATCGTGAATTTCTGTGACCGTGCCAACGGTGCTGCGCGGGTTGTGGCTGGTTGTTTTCTGGTCAATGCTGATGGCTGGCGAAAGCCCTTCAATGGCGTCCACGTCGGGTTTTTCCATCAAGCCCAAAAATTGCCGTGCATACGCCGACAAACTCTCGACATAACGGCGCTGCCCTTCGGCGTAAATCGTGTCGAACGCCAGTGTGCTTTTACCCGAACCGGAAACGCCAGTCATGACGATAAATTTGTCTCTGGGAAGCTCGAGGGTGATGTCTTTCAGGTTGTGCTCTCGAGCGCCACGCACCACGATCTTATCCATGTTGATACCTCTTTTATTGCGTCACAGACGATTGAAGTTTTAAATTTAGAACATCAAGAATTTCAACGTCACACGATATCACCTGGCGGTGTCGTATGTACAGAGCCAAATGAAGTATTGATATCGGGCTGAAAACGTAACGTGTTTTGCAGTGTTCAGGTATTCAAATATGGTAAAGGTGCATTGCCATGTCATGCCTTCCAATTTCCTTCAGAACCTCGAGCCTCACGACAAAAAGTGGATTTTGGCTCACCTGAAGCCCTCATCCGACGCTACGCGCCACCTTCTCCCCCAGGGAGAAAGAAAAAAAGAACCTCGAGCCACACGCGTAAAGCACCCAAACTCCCTTCTCTCCTCGGAGAGAAGCGCCCCAAGCCCGAAGCGATGCTGCCCGTCAGGTGCATGTTTGGCATCAAGACAGGTGCTGCCGTAAGGGGTAAGACGGGTTGGGGATGAGAGGGAACAGGTGCAATTACTTCTCGTGTCCAACAACTAAAATCCCACTTACGCGCCATATTCCAAATCTCGAGCCTTCACCTTCGTTTCTCGAGTGGGGATTTGCGAGAGGATCATGGCAAACAGCACCAATCCTGCACCAATCCAACCGTTCAGGTTTAAAACTTCGCCCAGCCACCAGTACGAGAAAACGGCGGCGAAGACTGGCTCAAGCGAGTAGATCACGGCAGCTTGAAAGACAGGCACAGCTTTTTGCGCGGTGGTTTGCAGCAAGGTCGTCAAGCCTGCAGCGATCAAGCCAAGGTACAGCACGGGTAGCAAACTCGAGCCGAGTAATGCTTTGGGGATGCCGTGCTCGAGTAAGCCTGGTAACGCCCACAAGCCAGCCAGAACTCCGACCACCATCACTTGAGCACCTGCCAACTGCAAGCTCGAGTGACGGCTTGAAACGCGGTCTAGGAGCAAAATGTAGGCAGCGTAACTGATGGCGCAACCGAGCGTCCAAAGGTCACCGAGCGAAAACTTCAGGGTTTGGGCGTCAAGGCTCATGACACCAATGCCAGCCAACGCCAGAAATGCTGCCAGAAACGCCACTTTCGGTACGAATTTTCCCAAGAACGGCAGCGCGAGTGGCACAAAAATCACGTTTAGACCCGTGATGAACGCCGCCCTGCCGCTCGAGATGCTTTGAATTCCAACAGCTTGGGTCAAGAAAGTCACGAACAACAACGCGCCCAACGGCAGTGCGTCACGCCACAATGCCAAACTTGAGCCTCGTAAGAATGGGGCAAATAAAATTGCTGAAATCAGAAACCGTGCTGCCACCAACTCGGCGGGTGTCAATGATTGCGTGACGATTTTGACGCCGGGGAAGGTTGTTCCCCAGATCAAGGTGACCAGCACCAGCAGTATCACGCCCACGGTTTGGCTTGGGGTTTTCAGCAATATCATCTCGAGCAGCCTAACAAAAAAAGCCCCCAACCTTGGGGGCTTTTGGTTTTCATTAACTTTAACGGCTGCCGGCGGTGGTTGGGCATTTCAATTTGACGGCTGCTTCCTGCGCATCTTTGTAATCGGCTTTGATCTTCAAAGACCTGGCGTAATTGGTGCAGGCATCGTCTTTCTTGCCCAGGCTTTCGTTGGCTTGACCCAACCAGAACCAGTACACGTACTCGTCGGGTGCCATCAACACCGCTTTGGTGAATTGCGCACTGGAATCTTTGGCTTGCCCCAACTCGAGGTACAAACGCCCGAGGTAATAATAATTTTCGTGGTAAGTCAACGGGTCGAGTTTGACTGCCAACTCGAGCATCTGACGGGCTTGGTTTTTGTCTTTGGTGAGGTAAAGAACAATGCCGTACTGTCCAACCACAAAGGCGTCTCTGCGGGCGCTGGCGGAACGATTGTACGCCTGTTTGCACTGCGAGAGTGCTTCGTTGGTTTTGCCGTTCAAGCGCAGTGCTTTGCAGTAAAACGCCTGGGTGATGAAGTCGCTTGGTTTTGAATCCAGCGCTTGACGTAAAACGTCTGTAGCCTCATCGTATTTGCTTTGTTGCAAGTACAGCGCTCCGAGGTTAAAGAGCACCGTTGGGTCTTCGGGCGCAAATTGTAAGGCTTGTTTGAAGAATTTGATGGCGGTATCGGGTTCTTTTTTGTACTTGTAAATTGTGCCACGCAAGTTGTTGACCGCCGCTTTGGCTTCGTTGGTGGTCACGATGCGTTCGGCATCATCAAGCACCCGCAACGCTTCATCGAGTTGACCTTTTTGCAAAGCGCGGTCGCTCGAGTCGGTGTACTGATTCATGTAGGTTTGAGCCAGCACAATGTAACAGCGCCAGTATTGACCGTCGATGTCGATGCAGTTTTTCATGTGCGCGATGGCAGATTGGTACAGTCGCAAGTGCAACTCGACGCGTGCCAGGTTGTACA
>JAYTKL010000103.1:0-5964 GCA_043730305.1 Deinococcales bacterium
GCGGTGTTTGTCGTATTACACCATCGAACATCGCGGCAGCATTCCGCTCGAGTTTAGAAAAAGTCTGGGACAGCATTTATTTGGTTGCGACGATTGTCTTGATGTTTGCCCGTGGACGAATCACGCAGGACGATTCTCGAGTTTGTTAACGCCAGAACCCGACCTCGTGCACCCCGACCTCGAACCGTTTTTCACGCTCTCGAGCAATCATTTTGAAAAACGTTTTGCGGGAACGGCATTTTCTCGGGCGCGGCGTAAAGGCATGGCTCGCAATGCCGCGTTGGTGTTGGGAAACACTCGAGATGCCAGCCACTTTGATTTACTCGAGCTTGGACTGAAAGACGTGGGTGCTGACGTGCGTGAAAGTTGCGCCTGGGCACTGGGGCGCTTCAAACCCGAATCTCGAGTTGAAAGCCTGTTAACTGATACGTTACAAGATAACGATGCCAAGGTGGTCAGCACCGCTCGGGCGGCATTGAACGGCGAGTTTTTGTAGGGTTGTCTGGCGACGCGACCCAGCTTTGAAGAAACTCACATCACACGGTTTAGAATGATAGAACTCGAGGAGGGCTTCGAGCCAATTATGTGGCGTTTTTTAATTATTTTGGTGTTCTTACTTGCTGCCGGAGCCGGATATTATTCGGGTTTGGTCACGGCGAAATCGAAACTGGTCACCCCCGATGAGATCAACACGGTTGAAATCAACGAGCGTTCCAAAAAAGCGGTGGTCACGGTGTATGCCAAAATCCCGCCCGAACAACGTCAACCTGGCGAGGACGAAGAGGCGATTGGCACTGGCTTTTTTTACAAACCCAATTTGATCGTCACCAATTTTCATGTGGTGCAAGATGCCTTGAGTTGGCGGATTCAACTCTACGACGGTCGTTCTTTTCCTGCCGAACTCGAGTCCATTGACCAGGGCATTGACATTGCGATTTTGAAAGTCTCGAAAGTCACCGCGCCCAGTGTTTTGCAATTTGGTAATTCTTTGGACATTTTGCCTGGTCAGAAAGCCATTGCGATTGGTTCACCCTCAGGCAAGCGCAACAGTGTTTCGGTGGGTGTGGTTCGCAGTTTTGCCAGAATTTCAGAATTTCCAGATGAAACCGGCACAGAAATTCCTGAAATGCTGCTGACCGACGCGCAAATCAACGCGGGAAACTCGGGCGGTCCGTTGCTGGATTCCAAAGGCAGTGTGATTGCGATTGTGGATGCCTTCTTGGATTCGGGTGTTGCCGCCACGGGCATTGGTTTAACGATTCCGTCCAACCTGGCAAAAGAGTCCTTGTCTGATCTCGAGAAGTTCGGGGTTTCGCAACGTGGGCAGTTGGGCGCAACCTTGCGTAACCTCTCGGAGTTTGATCCAATTGTTTACAAACAGGCGGGTTTAAATTCTGATCGCGGCGCGATGATCGAAGACATTGACCCTGGCTCGGCGGCGGGCAAAGCCAACTTGCGCAAGGCATTGCTCAACCCGAACGGCAAAGTTGAACAACTGGGCGATGTGATCTTAAAAGTTGGCAACGATGCCGTCAAAGACAAGTACGATGTGATTCAACGAATTGCTCAAAACCGTCCTGGCAAGGGTGTTCAGTTAACAATTTGGCGTGACAAGAAATTGGTGATTGTCAAGGTAATTGTGCAACCGCGCCAAGCTTCACGGTAAAACCTGGCTTAAACTGGACGGCATGACCCAAGCTTTAGAAACCCGCAAAGAGTACACGCTGGGCGAACTCGAGCTTTCCGACTTGCTCGATCATCCGATTGCGCAACTCAAATTGTGGTTGGAAGTTGCGGCGCAAGAAGCTGTGATCGAACCGAACGCCATGACGCTCTCAACCGTGGCAAACAATGGGCGTCCCTCGAGTCGTGTGGTGTTGCTGAGAGGACTGGCTGAAGACGGTTTGACGTTTTACACCAATTACAATTCGCGCAAAGGATTGGAGTTGCAAGCCACGGGTTTTGCTTGCCTCAATTTTTGGTGGAGGTCGCTCGAGCGTCAAGTGCGGGTTGAAGGGATTGTGCGTCAAGTCTCTGGCGCAGAATCGGATGCGTATTTTGCCAGTCGTCCTTACGAATCACAACTGGCAAGCGCTGCCAGCCCACAAAGCCAGATTGTGACCCGCAGCCAACTCGAGCAAAACGTGGCGAAGTTAAGGCTCGAGTTTCCGACCCAAGTGCCGCGCCCAGCGCATTGGGGCGGGTTCAGACTCGAGCCTGATGCGTTTGAATTCTGGCAGGGTCGTAAAGCCAGGTTGCATGACCGAATTCGCTACAAACTCGAGGGTGACGCTTGGGTGAAAACGCGACTCGCGCCGTAAAAATCAAACCGCGTTCAATCCAAACTCGAGGTCGGCTAAAATATCTGCTATTGCTTCAATCCCCACCGACAAGCGCAGCAAACCGTCGGTCACGTTAATTCTGGCTCGAGCCTCGGGGGTTAACGCGCGGTGACTTGTACCAAAAGGGTAAGACAACGTGCTCGAGACATCGGCAAGGCTGGTGGCGAGGGGAATGCGTGGACTGATGGTTTTGACGAATCGGCTGGCGGCGGCGTACCCACCGTGAAGTTCAAAACTAAGCATTCCGCCAAAGCCTTTGGGGTACAAGTTTTTTGCCAGTTCAAACTGCGGGTGCTGCTCGAGTCCCGGGTAATCAACTCGAGAAACTTTTTGATGCCGACTTAAAAATCTTGCCACCTCGAGCGCGTTCTGACTGTGAGCGGTCATGCGCAATGACAGGGTTTTGATGCCATTCAGGGCGTTCCAAGCATCAAACGCCGCCATCGTTGCGCCCAGGTGAACCAACCGAACTCGAGTTGCGTCAATCAATTGTGTACTGCCAATGACCGCGCCGCCCATCACACTGCTGTGACCGTCCAAATACTTGGCGAGGCTGTGAAACACCAAGTCTGCCCCAAGCTCGAGCGGACGAATCAGGGCGGGTGTGCTGAAGGTGCTGTCCACACAGACTTTGATGCCTCGAGCCTGACCGATGGCGACCAGGGCGGGAATGTCGGTCACGCGCATGGTGGGGTTTGAAAGTGACTCGAGGTGCAGGATTTTGGTGTTGGCTTGAAGCGCATTTTCGACGGCGTTCAGGTCTTGCATGTCCACAAAGGTTGCACTGATGCCCAGGCGCGGCAGGTCGTCGGTCAGCAGCGCGAACGTGCCGCCGTAAGCGTTTTGATCGGCTACAACATGGTCGCCAGCTTTTAGCATTGCCAGAAACGCGCCACTGATGGCAGCCATGCCTGAAGATGCCACAGCGCAGGCTTCACCCGTTTCAAGTTGCGCCAAAACCTGTTCAAGTGCCGCCGCGTTGGGGTGTCCGTTGCGGTAGTAAAAAAAACCTGACTCTTGCCCTGCCAAGACCGTCTCGAGTTGTTCGAGGTTGTCGTAAGCGTAAACGGTGCTTTGATGGATTGCCAAGTTCAGTGGTTTTGCCACGCCCAGTTTGGTTTCAATGCCGGCTCGAGCGGCAAGGGTTTCAGGGTTCATGGCTTTAGTTTAACGCGATTTACGGTCTGACTGTCGGCGTTTTGGTTTGGGCGACTTTGAAAGTTCACCGTCTTCCAGAAACGGTTTTCCGACACGTTTGGCGGCATACATGCGGGTGTCTGCAAGACTAAACAGGGCGTCAATGGTTTGGGCCTCGCTGGGGTATTCGGCAAGTCCAATGTTGGTCGAAACCCGCAAGTTTTTCGGAAACTCGAGCAAGGTGATTTGCTCCAAAACCTTGCGACAAATCTCTAAAGCGGCAGGCAGCGCTTGAGGAATCAACATGAAAAACTCGTCACCACCGACGCGAAACGCGCCCTTCATACCCGACTGAGCTTGAAATGACTCGAGGGTCGCATTCAAGACGCTGGCAATGCGCTTTAAGGCGTCGTCGCCCGCGTCGTGACCAAGTTGATCGTTGACGTTCTTGAAACCCGTCAAATCGAGGGCTGCCAGGGTAAAAGTTTGTCCGTCAATTCGCGCCCCACCCAGTTCGCGCTCCAAAGCGCGACGGTTGGCTAAACCCGTCAAAAGGTCGTGGCTGGCAGCTTGTTCGGCTTTTGCCCGTAGCACCTCGAGTTCACTGGCTCTGGCTTCAAGCTCACTGTGTAAAACCGCGTTCTCGAGGGCAGAGCTGATGGTTGGCAGCAGACTTTTGAGCATTTCGAGGTCGGCTTGTTGTGGCATTTGTCCTTTTTTCAGTCCAAAATTGATTGCGCCCAAGTCACGGTTTCCACTGTGAATCGGCAGACAAATAAACGCACTGGGGTTGGGATCATCACCGTAATAATCTGGGTCTAAGTGAGGACTTAGTATCATTTGTGGTTCTCGGTTTCGTACCGCACGACCAATTATGCCTTGTTGAAGCGAAAAACTTTGAATCGCGGTTTCAAAACCGCGTTTGGCTTGCAACCGCAAGCTTTGATCTTTGAGTAAAAACAACGAAATTCGCTCATACCCAAGGGTGTTGTAAAGCTCTTCAATCACCGCCTCGCAGAGTTCTGGAATTGACCGCAACGGCGAAAGGCGCAGGGCAATCTGGCTTCGCAGGCGTTCCTCTTTTAAATTCAGACGCTCGATTTCGTGCAACCTGGCACTCTCGAGGGTCACGCTGGCGAACGCCGCGAAGCGTTCAAGCACTTCGAGTTCCGTTTCAGAAAATCGGTCTGGCAATCTTGTGTCGGCAATGCTCAACGCGCCGATCACCTGTTCTCCTCGGGTGATTGGCGCACTCATGGCTGAACGCCAAAGGAGCGGCGTGTCAATTTCAAAATCGCGCCCTTCCCAAATGCGGTAATCGCTGACCGCCTTTGGGACACCCAAACGCACCACGCTACCTGACAGACCGCTATAGATTGTGCCTCCAGGCGTTGGGCTTGTGCCAAATTGGGCTTTTAATTCAATATTGTCCGTTTCTGGAATACGAAAATACACCGCGCCCGTGTCAGCCAAAAATAAGGTCGCCACCCGTTCCACCAGCACGTTCAAAACGGCATCAGGTTCGAGGTGTCCAGTCAATTCCAAACTGGTTTGATAAACCGCCTCGAGTTGTTGTGCGCGGCGGTATGCCTCTTGTCGTGCCAATTGTTCTTTGATCTGTGCGCTACCCACGGCGTCAAACAGACGGGCATTCTCGAGCGCAACGACGGTCAGGGCGGCAAAACGTTCAAGGACTTCCAGGTCGGTGTTGGTGAATCTGTTGGCAACTCGAGTATCGGCAATGACCAGCGTGCCGATCACCTGTTCGGCACGCCTGAGTGGCACACCGATGGCACTCAGCCATTCGCTGCCCGCACCTGGAAGGCTATGTTCCCACTTTTCGTAATTTGTGACAAATAATCCTTGATTGCGTTCGGCAACCTGTCCCGCAAGCCCGTGTCCAAAGGGAATCAGGTCAACGTTTAAACCCAAGCCTTTTGCCGCCTCGAGTTTCAAGATGCTCGTGTTTGGTTTGACCAGATGCACACGCCCAACGTCGGCTTGCAACAACAACATGGCGCGGTCCAGCACAGAATCGAGCAGGGTGCTTGGCTCGAGCGAGGCACTCAACTCGAGGTTGGCATCATGAAGGGTTTGTAGCAACCTGTTTTGTTGTTGGGCGGTTCGTTCAGCTTGCTGCAAGGTTTCATGAACCCTGGCATTTTCGAGCGCCACCGAACACAGGGCAGCCATTCGCTCGAGGATTTCGACATGCTGGGCATTAAAAAGATGGTTTTTTTCGGTACTGATGAGGGTAAAGACACCATCGATCTGGTCTTTATGCCACAGTGGCACACCGATCATTGAATACCAAGGGTCTCTAAATTGGGGATTGTGATAGATCGAATCAGCGTAATTTTCGACCAACACCGCTTGCCCAGTATTAACTGAGGGGTGTGCATGGTCACGCAAGCAAATACATCGTCTCTTTAATCGCTCGAGCAGACCGACCCAACCCAACATTGAACAACACCAGCAAGCAGTA
>JAYTKL010000104.1:0-16875 GCA_043730305.1 Deinococcales bacterium
GACATTGCCTTCCTCGCGCCAGTTTGCCGAAGGTTTGCTGCTCGAGATTCGAGCGGATTACTTGGAGCAAATTCAATTGAGTCTCAACCCGCAGAAAAATTCATTCTGAACAATGCTTTTTGGCTTGAGGCACAGTGAGTCAAGCCTCGCGTTTTCGGCTCGAGATTTTAATGATTTCATCAAAGTCATCGGGTTGGTTTGGGTCGTCCAGCGCTGCTTTGTTGCGCCGAATCTCGCCGCACTTTTGGCAACGATGGACAATCACCCAACCTTTTTTCCCCGATTGTTCCACGCCGACAGGCTCGAGCATCCCGCCACAATCGCTGGCTCGGTCGCCTGGGTTCACGTCCACATGAACCGAGTGCAGGCATTTTGGGCAGTGGTTGCGTACCGAACCATTCTCGAGCGGCAGCACCTCCAAACCGCAATTGGCGCAGGTGAATGGGTTGTTCGTGCCTGTGACGGTAAAATTTCGCATCAGTTCACGTCACCCAAGTACACCTTGTCTCGAGCCAGCAGCGCGGGTTTCAGTTGGGCAAAGTAGAACGTTGCCGTCTCGAGGTTGCTCACCGGTAGCAAGTACACGCCTTGTTGCGTGCTTTCAGGACTCGAGCCATTTTAAAGTACGTCCAACGTGGTTTGAATCGCGCTGGTCAACTCGAGTCCGCTGCTGGTGCTGTAAACGTTGATTTCGCTGCGCACCCCGAATTCGGGCAGATAAACCCCTGGTTCTATCGTAAAGCCCAAGTTTGGCAGAATCCTGCGGTCATCGAGCGTTTCGATGGAGTCAAAATGCGCCACATCTCCGTGGGTTGTGACCGAGCCCAAACTGTGCCCCGTGCGGTGGAGAAGCGCCGCCTCAAAACCCGCATCAATCAAGACTTGACGCACCACCTGATCCACTTCAAAACCACGTACCTCCTGCACACTCTCGAGTTTGGTTTTCAGAAAATTTAACCCAGCATCTCGGGAGGCGGTCACACGGTCAAAAACGTTGATGAACGCCGCGTTTGGCGTGCCGAGGTGCGCCATCCAGGTGATGTCACCGTAATAATTCTCGCCTGGAAATTTGCACCACAAATCGAGCAAAATTGGACCTGGCTCGAGCAACTTAGAACCCGACGCCTGCGGGGCGTAATGCGGGTCGTTGGAATGCACGCCAAAACCAACGATTGGACCGTGGTCGTAGGTCATGCCTCTTTCAACCATGAAATCGCACATGAAGGTCTGCAATTCAAATTCGTTTAACGCAATGCCGCTCGAGAAACAGTGCTTGATTCTTGTCAGTGCCGCGTCTTTGGTTTGGGTCAGCACATCGTTGGCTTTTTGGTGATTCTCGAGTTGCTGGGCGCTCCAAGCTTGAAAGAGTTGCAGCAAATCACCAGAACTGACAATTTCAACGTTGAAACTGCGAATCAAATCGATTGTTCCCGCGTCCACTTTGGAAACATAAGGGTTGTTGCCCAAAGGCGAGAATTCCATGGCAATGCGTTTGGAATTTCCCAGTGTCGCACGTAATTTTTCGGTCAAATCGCTGCGGCTCGAGTAAGCCGATTTTGGCATTCCAATATTGGGAAACGACCCCAGTTCAATCGCATGGGTGGTCACGCTGGGTTGACCACTGGCAGGAATGAAGACCCACCAACGCCGCGAGAGCATAAAATCACCCTCGAGTTGCAAGGTTTTTTTGACGAAGGGGTTCATGCCTTTAAAGTCGAACAGCAACCAACCATCGATCTGGTTTTCGCGCAAATAATCTTGAACTTCGCTCAGTTTTTCCAGCAGCATGTTTTACTCCGATCATGGATGATTTGAGCTTAAGACTATCATCAAAAAAATGCAGAACAACAAAAATGTTCCGCATTCTGATACTCGAGATTATTGAATTATTCCCCGAACGTCACATACTCGACTTCGATCACGAATCCGCCTGGGGAATCAAAGTAAAACGTCCAGCGAACTTGCTGGTTTCGTTGCGGTTCGGGTACGTCGTAACCATCGGCTTTGAGGCGTTGATTGATTTCGTTGACCTGCGCCTCGGACTCTTGAATAAAACCAATATGGAAACCTTCTGGATAGCTGACCTCTTTGCCTTTAAACAAGATCAGAATCAAACCCGTGTCGTCGGTCATGAACGCCATGTTGGCATTGCCTGGTGCGATGGTGCGCAAACCAAAATATTTTTCCAGGAATGCGCTGGTTGCTGGAACGTCGGTCACGATCAAATTAAGGTGATTGAGTTTCATTGAATGCTCCTGTCGCTCGAGTTTCGCAGTACGTCCGCCGATGAAAAAGGGCGAGAATGTGCTCGCCCTTTTGCTGCCAGAATTTCTGGTGCTTAATCCAGGAAATCGCGGAGTTTACGGGTGCGGCTCTCGTGGTATTTCAATTTACGCAATGCCTTGTTCTCAATCTGACGAATGCGCTCTCGGGTCACATTGAAATACTGTCCAACTTCCTCGAGCGTGTGTTCGCGTCCGTCAATCAAGCCTTTGCGCAGTTTTAAGACCATCGCCTCGCGTTCGGTCAGTTTGCCCAGGGCTTTCTCGAGTTCTTCAGAAAGCAAGCTCTTGGCGGCGTTGTCCACGGGCGTGTCCAGGTTGTCGTCGGGGATAAAATCGCCGTAGAAACTGTCTTTCTCGTCACCGATTGGCGTCTCGAGCGAGACGGGTTCTTGGGAAACTTTTTGAACCTCTTCGACTTTTTCAGCCGTCCAGCCTGGTCCCATGGCTTCGGCAATTTCTTCAAAGCTGGGTTCGCGGCTCAGTTCTTGTTGCAGTTGACGGGCTGTTCGGGTCAGTTTGTTGATGGTTTCGACCATGTGCACCGGAATCCGAATCGTGCGGGCTTGATCAGCAATGGCGCGGTTGATGGCTTGACGAATCCACCATGTGGCGTATGTGGAAAACTTGTAACGGCGTTTGTACTCGAACTTTTCAACCGCACGAATAAGTCCTTGGTTGCCCTCCTGAATTAAATCCAGGAAGCTCATGCCGCGTCCAGTGTATTTTTTGGCAATCGACACGACAAGACGAAGATTGGCTTCAATCAAATGCTGACGTGCGGCGTCGCCGTCCTGTCCTTTACGAACAAGTCCACGCCTCGAGCGTTCCTCGAGGTCATCGGGGGCGGCTGCCAGGTCTTTTTTGGCTTCCTCGCCCTCTTCGACGCGGCGTGCCAGGTCAATTTCTTCCTCGAGCGTCAGCAGCGAAACCCGTCCGATCTCGTGCAAGTATTGGCGCACTGGATCGTTGGTGGTTAAACGGGCGCTCTCTTCGGCGAAACGGTTTTCGGTGTCCTCTTCGCTTTCCTCGTCGCTGCCGCCGTCGAGGTCTTCCTCAATCTCGAGTTCTTCCTCTTCGGCAAGGTCTTCCATGACGATGCCTTCGGCTTGAAGGTAGAGCATCAAGTCGTCAAACTCGTCGGTTTCGTCTGGGTTCATGCCCAGTTCGATCAGGGCTTTGGAAAGTGCATCGGTGGCGTCGGCGGTATTCAGTAAGCCTTCGCGTTTGCCTTTGCTGACCAAAGCTTTGATTGCCGCCGTGTCTTTCCAGGGGCGTTCAGATTTGCCAGCACTTTTGCCGCCAGCCGTTTCAGTTTTGCCCTGTTTGGCAAGTTTGCTGCCCGCCGCCGCTTTGGCTGGTTTGGAGTCGGAACGAATGGTTTTGACGGGTTCGATTGGTTTGGCTGGAACTTTGGGCGCTTTTTTGGTGACTGGTTTCGCTTCAGCTTTAGGGGCGGCTTTGACTGGTTTGACCTCGGTTTTGCTCGAGGCTTTGACCGTACTTTCTTTAACTGCACTGGCTTTGACGGTGCTTTCTTTAACGGCGCTGGTTTTGATGGCGCTGGTTTTGATGGCACTGGCTGGTTTTGGGGCTGCTTTGGCTGTGGGTTTACCGGCAATTCGGGCAACTGGTTTGGATGGTTTGGCAACAGTCATGGTTTTGGGTTTCTCAGTGGACTTAGGGGTTGGTTTGGCGGAAGTCGCAACGGCAAAACCTGCCGTGCTTTTACTTGGTACGACTGACTTTTTGCTGCTGGCAGTCGGTTTGCCACTGTCTGGTTTTGAAGTTGCGCTGGGGGAGGATTTTGTGGCTTTTTGTCTGCTGGTACTCGAGCCAAGGTTGCTCTTTGATGCCAAACTCGAGACAGCTTGGGCAGATTTTGCTGGTGTGGCTTTGCGTTTTGCGCTCAACGGGTACCCCTCCCTTAACCTGAACAACGTATTCTGATTGCCGCGTTTTGAAATTGACTTCGTGGTTTTGATTTACGTTGTAGACTACGTGCAATCACGAAATGATAGCTTAACATGCCTGGACTCACGAAAAAATGGGCTGGGAAGTGTGAGCTTCCAGCCGAATCTTGAGTTTGTTTTAGACTTGAATAGGTCAAGACCAAAGGATGTTAACTTTAGGCAGGAATTGGGTTTGTGTCAAGAGGGGGATTTTATGGCTTGTCAAATTGCGTTCGTTTCCAGTGAGGTTCATCCTTATTCCAAATCGGGCGGTTTGGCGGATGTCGCGGGTGCTTTGCCGATTGCCCTTGCAAAACTTGGTTTGGACATCAAAGTCTACAGCCCGTGGTATCAGGGCTTAAAAGCCCAACCTGAATTGATCGGGACACTGGATTTTGATTGGCTGTATCAACCATTGCGCATTGGCAAAATCTCGCAGTACGGCGTGGATTTTATTTTCTTGGGCATGCACGCTTTTGATCGCGCCAATTATTACGGTTACTTTGATGATGTTCGGCGTTTCAGCGCTTTTTCTCGAGCATTTTTGCCAGTTCTCGAGATGCTCGAGTTTGATCCTGATGTGATTCATTTAAATGATTGGCAATCTGGTTTAATAGCGCCGCTGGTGACGCACAGCAGGATAAGAGCAAAATTGGTCTATTCCATTCACAATCTTGCTTATCAGGGACGTTGGAACATCCCAGAGGTTCTGTCTTGGTCGGGGTTGCCGCCAGAAGTCGCTGGTCAGGAGGGACTCGAGTATTTCGGTGACGCCAGTTGCGCCAAAGCTGGACTGGCATTTTCAAGCGCCATCACCACGGTTTCACCCACCTACGCCAAGGAGATTCAAACCCCAGAGTACGGCGAGGGCTTGGACGGCTTTTTGCGTTCGAGGGGTGTAAAAGGTATTTTAAATGGGATTGACACCGATTACTGGAATCCCAGCACCGACCAGTACCTCGAGCATCATTTTCAGAACTTGGACGGTAAACCTGCCGCTCGAGTTGCGTTGTGCCAGGAGTTGGGACTTGATGCCTCGCGCCCGATACTGGGAATGGTCACGCGGTTGACGGATCAAAAAGGGCTGGATTTGGTGTTGCCAGCTCTGGAAGCCATCGTTAAAGACTGGAATTTGGTGGTGCTTGGTTCAGGCGAAGCCCATTACCAAAATGTGCTCGAGGGACTAAAAAACCACAAGCCCAAGCAAGTTGCCTTCAGCAATACCTTTGACGAACCTTTTGCGCACCGAATTTACGCGGGAGCGGACGCCTTCTTGATGCCGAGCCGTTTCGAGCCTTGCGGTTTGTCGCAATTGATTTCAATGCGTTACGGCACCGTTCCAATCGTGCGTTACACCGGAGGATTGATTGACACCGTGCCCGAATCTCGAGGTTACGGCTTTCACGATTACCAAAGCTCCGACATGTTAGGGGCATTGGAAAACGCCAGACGAGACTGGCAATCTGAACTCTGGAACGCCAAAGCCCGTGCCGGCATGAAGTTCAATGTCAGTTGGGATGCCGCCGCGCTCGAATATCAAGATTTGTACCGTAAATTGGTGAGTAAGCACTAAAAATTTTGTTCCTTGTGTTAATCGCACATCAGATCATTGTCAAGACGTTATAATTTAAAAAGATGAGTGCACCAGTGACCACTTCACCCCTCGAAATCGCTGGACTTTCTCATCCCGGGCAAGTGCGGTCTTTAAACGAAGACACTTGGGCAACCGCCAGCGTCTCTGGTGGCGAGGTCATGATTGTGGCAGATGGCATGGGTGGACACCGCACCGGTGAGGTCGCCAGTCAAATGGCAACCCAGACCCTGGTCGAAGCCATGAGCGAAAACCGTCAAGTGCCGCCAGATGGTTTGCCCAGGGCGTTGCAACGCGCCAATTTGGCAGTTTATCAGCACGCCAGCAAACGCAGTGAATCCAGGGGCATGGGCACGACCATGACCGCCCTGGTGGTTGACGGCAATGCCGCAATTGTTGGACACGTCGGCGACTCGAGGGCGTATTTAATTCGCGGCAATCAGATTCAACAACTCACCCGTGACCATTCCTGGGTGGCAGAACGGGTGCGTCAAGGTGTCATCACCGAAGATGAAGCCCGCAATCACCGTTGGCGAAACGTCATCACAAACGCGCTCGGCTCGAGACCACAACTGCGACTTGATCTGTTTGGCATCGAGTTGCGCGAAAATGACACCATTTTGCTCTGCTCTGATGGGCTTTCCAACATGTTGACCGACGATATGATCCTGGGCATGGTGCAAAAAAACCAGAACGACCCTGCCGAGGTCGTCGCCCAAAAATTAATTGATGCCGCCAATAGCAACGGTGGACCTGACAACATTACCGTGGTGCTCACCCGCGTTAAAAAACTTGGCAGGCGCAGCAAAAATTATCCATTGCCTCAACTCGGACGCGAACCCGCCATGGCTGTCGCCGACCTAGAACACGATCCAAAGCACACGATCATTCTCGAGCCGACCAGACCCGTCTCGCCGCTTCGAAAGTATATAGTGCCAATTGTCATTGTGCTGTACGTGGTGGTTTTTATTTTGTTGTTGCGTTTCAAACGATAAAACAAATTTTTAACGTTTACTTGAGTGCTGACTGCTGTCTCGAGAAACAGGTCTTAAATTTCCAGATTTTTGTGAAAGATTGAAGCATATTTGACTGCTTCAATCTCAAATCTGAACTTCGGCAGGATCAAAAAAGAGCAAACCTCGAGTCTGCTCTTTGCCAATGGCTACCTGCTAATCGCTACCTGCCCTCAAGCTTGAGCTTTTGGTGTCACACCCTCGAGCGTCGCATAATCATCTTGAAAATGCACCAAAACGCCGCCAAAGATTGTATCGAACAATCCTTCGCTTAACTGCATACCAATTGGGTAAAAAGCAATGTACTCGAGCCAAACGTTGCCATCATCGTCAATGCTGCGGGCAAAGGCGCGTTCGCGGTTGCGGGCGTTGAGCATCTCGAGCACGTCGGCGCGGCGTGAACGGTATTGGTTGTGCGTCACGCAGGTGATCTCGAGGCGGCTGGTACCGTCAGGTCCGTCGTTCAAACTGATGATGACGGCGGCATCGCCCATGTCAAATTTCCAGTTGGTGCGCAAGAAACGGTTTGCGCCGTTGGTTTCGGTTTCATAATTGACTTCTTTTTTCTTCAAGTAACTGCCAATGGTTTCTAAGGTGAGTAACGGGGTAATGTCCATGATTCATGACTCCTGCGACTTGGTTGTGCTTGTCGGTTTGGGACTCCAAGTTCGGTAACGCGGCGCAGTGTACCAGTTTTTGGCTATGTTGCGGTAATTTAAAGCTCGAGTTTTAAACAGTATTGCGTGGTGCATTGCTGAGGAATTCAAAACCGTCTTCGGTCACCAGTACCAAATCTTCGATCCGCACGCCGCCTTTTTCAGGCAGGTAAATTCCGGGTTCAATCGTGATCACCATGCCCGCCTCGAGTTTGTTTTCCTCACTACGGTACGAAACGCTGGGTTGTTCATGGATGTTTAAACCCACGCCGTGTCCGACGCTGTGCCCAAAGTATTCGCCGTAACCGGCTTTGGTAATCACATCCCTGGCGGCAAAGTCCACATCAAAGGCTTTCACGCCAGCTCTGACTTTCGTCAGGGCGGCTTGGTGGGCTTTGGCAACGATGCGGTGAATGTTTTTGAGTTCAATACTCGGGTTGCCAACCGCGAAAGTGCGGGTCATGTCAGAAAGATAACCTTGATACACCGCCCCCATGTCAACGGTCACCAGTTCGTTGTCGCCTATCGCTTTGCCAGACGCGCCACCGTGCGGCATGGCGCTGCGTTCGCCACTGGCAACAGTGATCTCGAAGGCGCAAGCGTCAGCCCCAGCGCGGCGCATTTCAATCTCGAGGTCCAGGGCGATATCACGCTCGATTGCGCCCACAACAATTTTGGGCAGCACCTTCTCGAGCGCCACGTCGTTCAGTCTGGCGGCTTCCCGAATTTTTGCCAGTTCGGTCGGGGTTTTGATGGCACGCAAATTGTCCACCAGGTTTTCGACTGGACGCAACGGCGCGTTCAAAGACCGTAACTCGTCAAATTGCTTGTAACTGGTGTCATCGGCTTCAAAACCCAGCGGACGACCCTGCACGATTTCATGGACAAACTCGAGTACGGCTTCAAAACGAGCAATTTTGACTGGTATTTTTGATTCGAGTCCTGATTGCACCAAATACCGGTCATCGGTGATCAAAAATGCGTCCTCGAGCGTGACCAGTACCTTGCCATCCTTGGGGGTACTGAAATTGGAGAGGTAACGCACGTTGGCTGGGTTGGAAACCCACAAGGTCTGGATTTCATGATCCTGCATGGCTTGACGAAGTTTTCCGAGCATGACCCGAGATTATCACGCAATTTGAAGATGTTCGTGGCGAATTTGTCACGAAGCTGCTCGACTCTCAATCAACCAAAAACGATTCGCCACGCAATCTCAAAAACGCTTCGCTCGAGTTGGGTAAAGTTTCACCAATTTGCTCAAAACGAACTTTGGCAGATTGGTACAAACTCGCACTGAACTTGTCATCTGTGCCAATCGCACGTAAGGTCAATTCGAGCGTGTCATGGTCGTAAGGTTCCATCTCGAGCAAAATTTGCCCCAGCCTGGCGGCTTGTTTGACATCGGTTTTTGCCAAACCCTCGATTTTTTGGCGGATCGCCTGCACCAAGGCTTCGCGCACCCCTGGCAGCCAGCCGTCGGACAAACCCTGCAAGTACACGCCCTGCCAAAGCTTTGGATTGCCAGTCTCGAGAAATTCTTCGGCATCGCTGCCGATCGCGCCCAACGCATAACCTTGCTGGGTGCTTTGAATCACATCCGCACCAAGTTTGGAGCGCAGCAAATACACCAGTTGTTTGAGCGCCGATTTGGCTTCTGGCTCGAGCAAATCTGGGTACAACGCGTCAATGATCTCCAAGGTTGGGGCTTCTTGACGCCCAGAAATGCGGGTTTCGAGCAAGTAACCCAAAAACTCGAGGCGTTTACGACCACGGTAATTGATGGTTTTGCTGTGCTGCTCGAGTGAGACTGTACCAAGCACGTTGATTCGCAAAGAAACGAGGGTTTGAGTTTCAACTTTGGGCGAAGAATTTTCAACAGTTTCGGGAAAGTAGTGCTTAACAAGTTGCGCCAAGCGCAGCAAACCGTGCGCCGCAAACCAAATCTCATGGGTTTTGGCTCGAGTTGCGTCTTGGTTTAATCGGTCAATCTCGAGTTCTACCTGATGGATCAAACTCAGGTCATTCAGGCTGCGAAATATTGTCAGCGCCGTTTGGTATTGCTCGAGTGCCCCAGCTACATTGTTGCTGGCTTCCAAAACCAGGGCGGTTGCCCATGACAGCCGCGCTTTCATGCCCGGCATGTCTAAACCTTCAAGCTGTGCCGAAAATTCGGGTAGCAATGACTTGGCTGCATTGACATCGCCAAATTTAAGTTCGCATTGAACCGCCCGAAACAAAGCCAAACACAAGTTAAATGGCACATTCAAACCTCGCGCCACGTTAAGTCCGCTGCTGGCATACCACCGTGCCAGCACGGCACTGTGAGCAGTATTCCAAGCCAAGTACAGATTTGCCAGGTGCAAATTGACTTCGCACAGTTCAATGCTGCCGGTGTGTTGCAAAATTTCACGACTTTGCTGCATCAACGATTCGGCTTTTTCAAATTGCGTGGTTTCCAGGCAAACCACACCCAAACGCGCCTGCATGTGCGCCAGGTCAAACGCCTGCCCGTGCTCGAGCATGATCTGGTATGCCATTTCAATGTAATTGACTGCCGCTCGAGTATCATCTTGAATGTAAAGGACATGCGCCAAGTCATTGCACAATTTTGCCCGCCACAAATGCGAACCCGCCAAATTTGCAGCCTCGAGTGCTGCCATAAAATCATGTTTGGCATCCAAATACTGATCTAAGCGCAATTTCAGGTTTCCCCTGGCATCGAGCAGCAGATAACGGTCTTGCAAACTCAAGTCCCGCGTCAGGGTCTGAGAAATCAACGCGGTTGCGTAATCAATTTCTATGGGAATTGCGGTTTCCATGACACACCACGCCAAACTTTGAATTGTCTTTGGTGTCGCCAGTTCATGAAATTCTGGATGTTCATGCCAACGCTCGAGCGCTTGACGAAAATGCGTGGACTCTTTGCAAAGCCGAACACTGAACTGCCAGTAACGAATTGAAGCATGTTCGACCTCGGGTAGAGACGCGAACAAGGTGTTTGCTTCGGTTAAACGCCTCTCGAGAAGACGAATTTCGACCAACAAGTACGTCGCCTCGAGGTTTTTGGGTAAAAGAGAAAAAGCAAGTTCACCAAGTTGCACGGCGGTTTTCAAATCGACTTCAAGCAATGCCCTTGACGCCGCCAGTGCCGCCTCAAAACGATTTGTCACTGGCGTCCATTGAACCTTTAACGCCAATAAACGCGCCTCTTGCTCGGGTTGTGTACAAGCCGCAATTGCCCGCTCGAGCAAGTTTAAAACCTCATTGGCATCACGCGCCGCGTCTTGAATAAACTGCGTCGCCAAGATTGGATCAACATCCTCGAGTTGCTGCCAGCAACGCCAAGCCAACTCCTGACGTCTGGCTTTTGGAATTGCCGAAGCGATGACCTCTTGAAACAGTGCATGAGTGAAAACATCACCAATCACGATACTGCTTGCCGCCAGAGCCTGTTTTGCAAGCTTGAACGCAACTTCGGACAAACCACTGACCTGCCACCAGACTTGACGCACCAATGTGACCGGCAAATTCAAAATTGCCCTCGCCTCGAGCGCCGTTCGGGTGTCGGCATCAAGCACCAAGTTGCTGGTGATCCTCTCAAGCAGCGCCTCCAAACTGACCGGCATAAATCCCGGTGGCGGATTGCGCCAATGCCAAGATTTGCCATCGGACCAGAGAAAACCTTGACGGGTCAAGTACCGCAAAAACTCGAGGGAAAACAAAGGATTGCCCTGCGCCCTGGCAAAAATATACTCCAAACCCTCAACAGGCAATTCAGAACCCAACTCTGCAACCAACAGGGCGTCAGATTCGCCACGAATGAGGGATTGGATTTTGAAACTCAGAAAAGGTGCTGGCAGTTCACTGCGGCTCGTCACGATCAAGGCAACCCCCTTGACACGTTTGATCGCCAACGCCAGTTTTTGAATCAATTCCAGACGTTCAAGGCTGGCTTCATGAACATCTTCCAAATGCAACACCACAGGCGCGAGCAACGCCAAAGTGGTCGAGAGGGTATTCACCAACACTGGCATTTCGACATATTCGCCGCGCTCGAGATGCAACAATTGTTTCTCAACCCAAATTGGTAATTTTTTTGGTCGCGGTAAAGCTGCCGCCAAATCAGTTTCCTTGAAAGTGGCATGAATACCAAGGGTTTGACACGGAATACCTTTTAAAATTTGAGAAACAGTCCAAGATTTCCCTATTCCAGGCTCGCCGTAAACGTTCAACGCCACACCCAAGCGTTTGGAAACGACAGGGTTTAACCGTTGCACAATTCTTGAAACGGTATCGGTCTGCACCCAAAAAGGCTAGCACAGGATGGTGAAAAAGCATTTCATTTGGACTCGAGTTTGGATTGGGTGCAAAAACTTAAAAAGCTCGAGATTCTAATCAAAAAGCTCAAGCTTCGAGCTTTTAAACCTTTCGCAATCCCAGACGTCCCCCGTCCTCGAGCGCGACCACAAAATCCCCAGCTTGAGGCTCGGTAAATTCGAGGCTCGAGCACATGGTTTCCAGTGCCAGCGACTCGCGTTTTTCTTGGGCAGCCTCGAGCAGTTCCCCCTCGAGTTCCAGTCGTAATGCAATCTTGTCGCTGACCTCGAGTTTTGCATCTTTGCGTGCCTGGTTGACCATTCGCACCAAGTAACGTTTTAAACCCTCGAGTTTCAGTTCTGGGGTTAAATTCGTGTCGAGCGCCACCAGAAAACCTTCTGACAGTGCCGATTCAAAACCTGCTGGGGCTTCGGCATCAATCAAGACCTTCTCGAGGTTCAGTTCAATCTGCACGCCCGCAATCTCGAGGGTTTCAGTGTTGCCCGCGTTCAGATTCTCGGCAACTCGAGCGGCAGTTTCAGGATTTGCCAGCGCTGCCGTGATTTGTGGCATCAATTTTTTGGCTTCGGGTGGAAGTGTTTTTCCCAGCACGGGCAGGTTCGGACGAACTTTATAGGTCACACCCGTCAAAAATTCCAAACCTTCAACGTTCAGTTCCTCGAGCGCCACATCTTTCAAACGGGTTAAGGCGGTCACATCACTCGAGTTTCGGGCGTACACCAACGCTCGAGGTAAGGGTTGACGGTTGCCTATGCTGGCTTTTGCTCGAGCCGCACGCCCAAGTTCAACCACGGTCAGCACCGCGTTCATTTCAGAAATCAGGTTCAAATCACAACGGCTGGAATCAAAATTTGTCCACCCGCACAAGTGAACACTTTCAGGGGCGCTGGTATCCTGGTTTCGCACCAAATTCTGGTACAAACTTTCAGCCAAGAACGGTGTGAACGGCGCAGCCAGTTTTGCGCATGTGACCAACGCCTCGTACAGCGTCGCGTAAGCGCTCGAGTCCACGTTCCCATCCTGCGACCAGAAACGTCTGCGGTTGCGCCGCACGTACCAGTTGCTCATCTCCATGACAAATTTATCCAGCCCTTTGCCCGCCCCTCGAGCATCGTAATGATCCAGCGCTTTAGTCATGACTTCTTTGGTTTCCTCGAGCCTCGAGATCAACCAACGGTCTATTTCTGGACGCTCCTCGAGTGTTGGCGCGGCATTCAAATCTGGGTTGTCAATGTTGGCGTAAAGCACAAAAAAGCTGTAGACATTCCAGAGCGTGTTGACGAACCCGCGTTGACCCTCAGATACCAGACGCTCGGAGAATCGTTTGGTGTCCCCAGGCTCGGAGGCGGTGAACATGTACCAACGCACGCTGTCCGCGCCAAATTTGTCAAAGGCAGGCAGTGGATCAACCACATTGCCCAAGCTTTTGGACATCTTCTTGCCTTTTTCGTCCACCAAATGCCCCAGGCAGATCACGTTTTTATAAGCTGGCGAATCGTAAAGAAGCGTGCTGATCGCATGAAGACTGTAAAACCAACCCCTGGTCTGGTCAACCGCCTCGCAGATAAAATCGGCTGGGAAGTGTTTCTTAAAAGTCTCGAGGTTCAATTGGCTTTGCGCACTTCCATCCGCCTCGAGCAGCAAATGCCATTGCGCCGAGGGCATTGAACCAGAATCAAACCAGACATCGAGCACTTCAGGAACTCGAGAGAATGTTTTGCCACCCAGTTCAAAAGTCACGTCATCCACGAACGGACGGTGCAAATCCAAACTCGAGAGGTCACGCCCCGTGAGTTCTGAAAGCTCTTTGACGCTACCAATTACGTGCAAATCGCCGTCCTCGGACTTCCAGAAGGGGAGAGGTGTTCCCCAGTAGCGTTCGCGGCTGATGCTCCAATCCACGTTATTCTCGAGCCACTTGCCAAAACGCCCATCTTTGATGTGCGGCGGAAACCAGTTGATTTTTTGGTTTTGCGCCGCCAGGTTCGCCCGCATTTTGTTGGTACGGACAAACCAACTAGGACGCGCAAAGTACAGAATCGGGTCGCCTGTGCGGTCATGAAACGGGTACGAGTGTAAAACCTGTCCAGCGTGGTACATCACCCCGCGTTCTTTCATGATGCGGATTAAGTCTTTATCAGCATCTTTGAAAAACTTGCCTCGAGCCTCAGTCACCTGCATGATGCCGTTTTTGTCCGTGCCAAAGCACAACGGCGCACCATAAGCACGTCCGAGTGTCAAATCCTCCGCGCCGTAAACTGGGGCTTCGTGCGCCACGCCCGAACCATCATCGTCGGTCACAAAATCTGCCAGCGCCACAAAATGCGCTTTCCCCTCGAGTTTTAATTCAATAAACGATTCAGGAAACGGTTGGTGATACTCGAGGTATTCCATGACAGCGCCCTTAAAACGCGCCACCACCTCGAGCGGTGGAAGGTCTTTGTACAATTGGCTCATGCGTTCCACCGCACCCGCCGCGACGAGCACATGCCCTTGAGGTGAAGTTGCCAGCACATACTCGAGTTCCGCGTTCACGGCTGCCAGCGTGTTGCTCGGCAGCGTCCAAGGGGTTGTCGTCCACACCACCAACGCGGGATTCTCGAGTTTGTCCAGATTGACGTTTTGCCCCTCGAGTTCGGCTTTCAACGCTTTCGGCATCGTCCCGAGTTTGATCGGCAAGCGCACGTACACGCTCGGGTCGTTGACATCACGGTAGCCATCCGCGATTTCGTTCGCGCTCAACGTCGTGCCGATTCGCGGCGAAACGGGAACAACCTTGTAATCCCGTTCGACCAAACCCTTTTGCCACAAACGCTTTAAAAGATTCCAAACGCTTTCGATGTAATCATTGTGATACGTCACATAAGGATGCTCGAGGTCAACCCAGTACCCCATGCGTTCGGTGAACGTGTTCCAATCCTGAATGTTGGCAAAAACGCTCTCGCGGCAGAGTTTGTTGAACTCTTCCATCTCCGCTCGAGTTGCGCCGTGATTGCGACCCGTTAGCCCCAGTTTTTTCTCGACCGCGATTTCGACTGGCAAACCGTGCGTGTCCCAGCCGCCCTTGCGGGTGACATGAAAACCCTGCATGGACTTGTAACGCGGGAATAAATCCTTGAAAGCCCTCGCCAGAACGTGGTGCATGGCGGGTTGACCGTTGGCGGTTGGCGGACCTTCATAAAATACAAACTCGCCTTTTGGTGCAGCTTTGGCTTCCGATTGCGCGAAGATGTTTTGTGATTTCCAAAACTCGAGCACCTTGGATTCGACTTCTTTGTAATTAGGTTGCGGACTGATTTCGTTGAATTTCATAAAATTGCCCCTTTTGGGTTGGTAGGGGCGAACCTTGTGTTCGCCCGTTGTGAGTGATGCAAAATTTCTTGAATCTCGAGAAATAACAAAAACCCCAACACGAAAACATCTCGTGTTGGGGCGTTTCTAGACCATAAAATGCACCTTACGGGCATGGTCGCAAAAACGCGTTACCACCCAACTTCGCCCGAAAATCTCGAGCCTCATGCGTTTAGACGCTTGCACGATCACGGGTGCGTCCGTCACTGTCTACTTTCGAGAATCCCAATTCTCAATTTCGGAGTGCGGCTCGGGGGTGATCTTCGCTTTTTGTCGTGTCGTTGCGCTCTCACCGTCCGCAACTCGCTATAGACGTGCAAAAAGGTACTGTCCCCGTCAAAGCCTGTCTGTTCCATGTTACGTGGGATGCGCGAGGGTGTCAATCTACGCCAAATGGACGGGTGCATTCCGACATTTGCTCGAGTGTTATTCAAAACTTGGTTAGCAATCTTGAGCAATTGGTGTTTTGAATCGTTCTGGACGAAGTAACAGCTTTTGATGGTCGCGCCGTGTTGGTCAAACGATTGTTTGTAACTTGCGCATTGGGATGGTTTTAGAGCAAACTAGGGCATCCCGCGAAACTCGAGCTTGAGACTTTTAAAGCGGAGAGAGTAATTGTTTACTCGAGCCTGGAGGAAATATGCACCTTTATTTGGACACTGCGCTGGTTGATGAAGTTCGTGAAATTGCTGCTTGGGGCGTGGTTTCGGGTTTAACGACCAACCCAAGTTTGATCGCTCAAAGTGGGCGCAAGTTCGAGGATGTCATCAAAGAAATGGTTGGTATCGTAGAAGGTCCTGTCTCTGCCGAGGTCACCAGCCTGGTGAAAGACGAGATGATCGCCCAGGGACTCGAGCTTCGTAAAATCTCGGATCATGTGGTTGTCAAATTACCAATCACGCCCGACGGTTTGGCGGCTTGCAAGGCGCTGACCAGTCAGGGCATTCCAACCAATTTGACCTTGTGCTTCAGCGCCAATCAAGCGATTCTGGCGGCTCGAGCGGGTGCGACGTATGTTTCGCCGTTTTTGGGTCGGGTTGATGATATTTCTTGGGATGGAATGCAGCTCATTCGTGACATTCGCTTAATTCTGGATACCCACGATCTGAAAACCAACATCATTGCTGCCAGCATTCGCCATCCTGTGCACGTGCTCGAGGCTGCCAAAGCGGGGGCGCACATTGCGACCATGCCAGCCAAAGTCTTTCAAATGCTCGTTAAGCACCCGCTGACCGATGCGGGCATCGAGAAGTTCATGGCAGATGCCAAAAAATTCCAATAACTTTCAATTCACACTTAAATTCATACTGTGGGGTCGTACATGACGTTTCTCGAGCTTCAACATAAACTTCTTGCAGAATTGCACCTTATGGCTGGTAAAGCAGGGGTCGAAAATCCGAAGGAACTCAGCCGCGACGCGCTGGTCTTGGCAATCCTCGCTAAAAATGCGGAAGGTGACGGGCAGTCGTTGGCTCAAGGTTTTTTAGAGATTTCGGAAGACGGTTACGGGTTTCTGCAAGATTCGCTGCTCACGCCCGAATCGCGCAGCGTGATCGTTTCGGCGGGGTTAATCAAAGAATTTCAACTTCGCACGGGCGATTTTATCGTGGGTTCGGCGCGTCCGAGCCGTGAAAATGAGCGGTTTAACGCCATGACCAAAATTGAGGCGGTCAATTCCCAAGACCCGACCAA
>JAYTKL010000105.1:0-3770 GCA_043730305.1 Deinococcales bacterium
GACATTGCCTTCCTCGCGCCAGTTTGCCGAAGGTTTGCTGCTCGAGATTCGAGCGGATTACTTGGAGCAAATTCAATTGAGTCTCAACCCGCAGAAAAACCACGTTTTGCGGTGTGCTGGTTTTTGGCAAACAAGGCTTCAATCAACGTCTCTAAACTCGAGCTGCTTTTGAACGCCTGCACACTGCCAACCCACAATTCGGTAAGTTGATCTGGGAAATCGGTTTGCTCGAGACGCTCTTTGGTCAAGTCCACAAAAACTGGTTCAAAGTTTGGGAATTCCGAGGCGACATCGCCAAGTCCAATCACCAGCGACCAGTAATGCCAGTACAAATTGCCCTCCAGACTGACCAGCGCAGCCGTGTCATGCTCGAGTTCAAGAATTCTGGCAAGTGCGGCATCAAAGCCAACCTGTCCAAACGCACCGATGGCTTGCGGCACAATTTCGGGAATCCAGGCGTGACCGATTCGTTCCGCCTCGAGTTCACTGGCGATCACCTCATGTACAGCTTGGCTCGCCTTGACCAGCACCAGGTAGGCAATTGCTGAAGTCTCGAGTCGCAAGAATTCGTCTTCAGGGTTTTTCACCCAAGGCAATCGAATGATTTCTCGAGCCAGAGCGATCATTTCGGGGTCGGGCGCGAGTGTCTCAAGTGTCTGGGCATCAAAAATTCCTGTACCCTCTTTGAGTTGTAAAAGCCATTGTTCTCGGTTCATGCGTTTAGAATAACGCTGTGTCGCTCAAAGGTACTGGTTCAGGTCCACTTCCACCGCTTCTCGAGCAGTACGTCAAATTGCGTGACGAACATGCAGAGTATCTGCTGTTCTTTCAGGTCGGCGAGTTTTTTGAAACCTTTGGCGAAGATGCCGAACGCTTCGCTCGAGCGCTCAATTTGACCTTGACGCACAAGACCAGCAAAGACTTTTCCACGCCGATGGCGGGTATTCCAATGCGTGCCGCCGACGCGCACATCGAACGGTTATTGAGGCTTGGCTACCGTGTCGCGGTGGCGGAACAGGTGCAAGACCCAGCCCTCGCGCAAGGGCTTGTTGACCGTGAGGTGACGCAGCTCATCACGCCAGGAACGGTGCTTGATGACGCGATCTTGCACGGCGAAGAAAATTATCTGGCGGGTGTCGCCAGCGGTGACGGATACGGACTGGCGCTTTTGGATGTCAGCACGGGCGAATTCAGGTGTTGTCACGTCTCGAGTCGCGGCGCGTTGTACGACGAACTGGCACGCTATCGCCCGAGTGAGGTTTTGCTCGCGCCAGAGTTGCAGGACAACACAGTTTTCTCGAGTGAGTTTAACGCCAGGTTCAGAGCCATGCGCTCGAGCGCCAGTTTTGAACCCAAAGATGCCCAGGAGGTTCTCGAGCGGCAGTTTGGCAGTTTGCCTCAAGGACTGGAACTCGAGGCGCTCTTGAGGGCTTGTGGTGCGGTACTGGCATATGCGGCTCGGGTTAGCGAGAACAAAACCCTGCCAGCCGTGCGGCGTTTGGTGCGTTACGACCCTGGGGCGCAGATGCGGCTCGACGAAACCGCGATTCGGGCGCTCGAGATTTTTGAACCCATTAACCCAACCGCGAACGAGAGCGCGACCTTGTTTGGCGCACTCAACCAAACCCGCACCGCCCCAGGTCGCAGACGCTTAAAGGATTGGTTGCGCTCACCGCTCTTGGACGTGAACTTGATTCACGACAGGCTCGAGGCGGTTGCGGATTTGTACCGAGACTCGAGCACCAGGCAAGTCATTCGCTCGAGTTTGTACCGCGCCCATGATTTAGAGCGCCTTGCGGCTCGGGTTGCAGCCGAACGTGCCAACGCCAGAGATTTGAACGCTCTTTGCCGCACCCTCGAGCTTGTGCCAGAAATTCGTGCCAGCATTGCCAACCTCGAGTCAAGATTATTGCGCGACATTGCCAGTCGGCTTGACCCAATCGAGGAAGCCGCCAGTTTGGTTCGTGCCTCACTCGAGGAAAGCCCGCCACTGCGATTGACCGACGGCGGTTTGATTCGTGACGGTTTTGACAGTGAACTCGACCAGTACCGCAAGCATTCGATGGCGGGACGCACCTGGATTGCCGCGCTCGAGGAATCTGAACGCGCCAGAACGGGCATTCACAGTTTAAAAGTCGGTTTCAACAACGTTTTCGGCTATTTTCTCGAGGTCACAAACCAGCACCGTGACCGTGTGCCCGACGATTACAAACCCGTGGCAACCCTCAAAGACCGTCAACGTTTTACCCGCCCCGACCTGCGCGAACGCGAGCGCGAGATTTTGCACAACGAAGACCGCGCCAGCAAACGCGAGTACAGCGTGTTCCTCGAGCTTCGGATAAACTTGGCAAAATTTACCGAACGCCTGCAATTTCTGGCTGGCGCTCTGGCAGAGCTTGACGTGCTCGCCAACCTTGCCGAAGTCGCCAGTGAACGCGGTTATGTGCGCCCAGAAATTCTCGAGAATGGCACGGTGCAAATTGAACAGGCGCGGCATCCAGTGGTTGAAGTGGCAACAAGGGAAACCAGCAATCCGTTCATCCCAAACGACATTAACCTGTCAGACTCGAGCCGCATCACTTTAATCACTGGTCCAAACATGAGCGGCAAAAGCACCTATTTGCGACAAATTGCGCTGATCGCGTTAATGACCCAAATCGGGTCGTTTGTGCCAGCCAAAACCGCCAAAACTCGGGTTTTTGACCGCATTTACACCCGCATTGGCGCAAGTGACGACCTGGCGGGCGGTGCAAGTACCTTCATGGTCGAAATGCGCGAACTCGCCAGCATTCTTCACGGCGCGACCCCCTCGAGTTTGGTGATTCTGGACGAGGTGGGGCGCGGCACAAGCACCTTTGACGGATTGGCGATTGCCTGGGCAGCCTGTGAATTCCTGCATCAAACCAGAGCCTTCACGCTTTATGCCACGCACTATTTTGAACTGACGCAACTCGAGCAGAAACTTTCTGGCGTCATCAATCTTCACGTTGCCGCCCAGGAGGAAGCCGCGCACGGATTGCGGTTTTACCATCAGGTGATGCCAGGACCCGCCAGCAAAAGTTACGGCGTGCAAGTCGCCAAACTCGCAGGATTGCCACCCGAAGCTGTGACTCGAGCCGAGGCACTGTTGAACAGCCTTGAATCAAACTCGAGTGACCGTGTGAATGTGGTCGCCAGGGAATTGCTGGCGCTTGATGTCTCGAGGTTGACCCCGATGCAGGCGCTCGCAAAGCTCGAGGAATTGCAAAAAGAGTTGAGGCAAGAAATCTAATAGAACTTAAGTTTGTACTTTAGAATAGACAAGAATCACGACTTGCATATTTAGAACCAGGGAAAGATTGGATTAGATATTTTTATGTTTGAGCAAACCTTAAAATGGATTGCAAGTATTGATCCAAATTTATTGACAATAATACTGGGGGTCATTGTTGGCGCAGTGTTTACACTCGGTCAAGTTTACTTGCCGATGTTTCATGCAAAACGTGCGTTGGCAGAAATGAAAAAAAGACATGCGTTTCAGACACAGTTTTTCGAGGTCGAAGAAATTCGTCGAAATATGCGAAGTCACGTTGAACCCAATATTTCCTTCACGACTGATCCATCAAACTTTGATGAACCAAACACACATAAAACGCAAGGAAAAGCCGCTTTTAAAGTTGTTGATGAGTTCTTAACTGACCTTACGCAGACTTAACACTTAAACCTGAATAAACATCTCGAAATCGATCTAACTCATCCCAAGCCGCTTGAACAGCCTTCAAACGCAATTT
>JAYTKL010000106.1:0-14698 GCA_043730305.1 Deinococcales bacterium
GTCTCGAGGGGGCGGCAAGGGCAGCCCAAACCGGCGGGGGCGGAAGGCAATTTAACGGGTGGTTTTCATGCGCTGGCGATGGGCAAGGCGGTACTGGCGTGGCTGCCCGAAACGGTGGTGCGACACCAAACGCTCGAAGCCTTCACGTCGTTTACGCTGACCGATTTTGAAATTTTACGCGCCGAGTTTGAATGGATTCGCAAGCATGGTATTGCCGTGCAGCTCGAGGAATTCAGTTTGGGTTTCAGTGGTGTCGCCGCGCCGATCTTTGGCGAGAATGGCGAGGTCATCGGCGCGTTTGGGGCGGTCATGAACTCAAAACGTTTTGCGGCGGCATTTGAAAGTTTGACCCAAGCCTTGCGTGAGGTGGCGCTCGTGAGTTCGATCATGCCTGCCAAACTGCTGCCCGCACAGCACAATCCGCCCAAACTCGAGCCTTTGATTCAACTTAAAAACCGTGCGACCCAAAAGACCAGTAGCTCCCAGTGGGCTAGTTTTGAGGTTCAAGCCAGTGCCAATTTGCAAGATTACAAACTCGAGCATCGGCGCAGTTTGGAAGACCCGGACTCGTTCTGGAACGAATGGGCGCATCGTTTTGAATGGTTTGAACCCTGGCAGCAAACGCTGAATTGGCAATTTCCAGAGCACCACTGGTTTGTTGGTGGGCAGACCAATATCTGCTTCAATGCGCTTGACCGTCACGTGCAGGGCGGCAAACGCAATCAACTGGCGATCATCGCGCTCTCGGGCGACGGAACGGTTCATAAGCTCTGTTACCGCGAGCTGCTTAACCGTGTGGCGCGGCTTGCCAGCGGTTTTAAAGCGCTGGGTTTGAAGCCAGGTGATCGCTTGGCAACCTATCTGCCAACGGGCTTGGAGGCGGCATTGTGTATGCTCGCCTGCGCCAGAATCGGCGTGATTCACGTGGTCATTCCGGCAGGTTTGGGGGCGCAAACCTTAAAAGAACGGCTCGAGCATTCGGGGGCGACGGTCTTGGTGGCGGCAGACCGGGTGTTTCAACGTGGTCGTGTGGTGTCCTTGACCGCCAATATCGAGGAGGCGACCACTGGTTTAAACATTCGCATCGTCTGGCATTGTCGCGGCGAATTAAAGAGCGATCTCGAGTTTTGGGATTTGCTCGAGGGTTCTCAGCCCGACACCACAGCCGAAAAGCTCGAGTCTGAGCATCCGTTGTTTATTTTGTACACGGGTTCTGGCGACAAATCCAGAGGCGTGGTTCACAGCCACGCCGGGATCATGGTCGGGGCAAGTTACCAACTGCGAAGTTTATTTGATGCCAAAGACACCGACGTGATCTGGTGCACTGGCGATTTAAGCTGGATTTTTGGTCATGTTTACGGTTTGTACGCGCCGTTACTGGAGGGTTTGACCACAATTTTGCGCGAGGAAAAACTGGATCACCCAGATCCACAAACTTTTTACAGCACCCTCGAGCAACACGGGGTGAATGTCCTGCTGACCAGTCCCACGTGGTTGAGCTTGCTGTCCGATCATGGACTTGCGCCGCTCGAGGGGAAAAATATCTCAAATTTGCATCTGGTCGTCTCGGGCGGGGCGGTCTTGACCACCGATGTTTGGCACTGGACCAGGGATCACCTGCTGGCGGGTGGACAGAACGGCTTTGTGATTGACCACTGGTGGCAAACCGAAACTGGAGCGCCCGTTCTGGGAACGCCACTGACAATGCCATTCAAAATGGGACTGGTTGGCGTGTCCCTGCCTGGTGTTGATGCGGCTGTGGTGGATTTAAACGCCCAGGAAGTGCCTGCGGGGACGGTTGGGCAGTTGGTGCTGCGGCGACCGTTTCCGCACCTGTTAAAAGGCTTGTGGAATGACCCTAGCGGTTTCTTGGCACTCTGGGACGCCAGCACCAAAGCCTATTTAAGCGGCGATCTGGCAGTCATGGACACTGAGGGTTACATCGGCTTGCGCGGACGGGTGGACGATGCCATCAAAGCGGGCGATTACCTGATTGCCGCCAGCGAAATCGAACAGGTGCTGACCAGTAATCCCAACGTATCGGAAGCCGCCGTGATCAAACTGGGCGATACCAGACAGCTCAACCTCGAGCACAGCAACCTCGAGAACAGTCAACTCGAGTTTAAAACCGCACTGAAAATTTTTGTGGTTTTTAAAGACACCAACGCCATAGCCCAAATCGAATCGGTCTTAAAACAACGCCTGCAAGCCCAATTGCAAAACCATTTCGGACCGACGCTGGGCGCATCGGAAATTTTGGTGCTCGAGCAACTTCCAAGATCAAAAAGCGGTACGGTGTTGCGTCACGAACTGCGAACCGTCGCCAGCCGTCAAAGCCAATCGGAAGGGTAAATCGGGCTCGAGTTGATAGAGCACCAAAACCTGTTTTCACTCGAGATTGATGGGCTTGCATTTCACCCCGCAATTGCTGGTATTGTGCTGCATATCGGAGGTGCAAAAACTGTTATGTCAATGACTGCTGCCTTACCTCCACCTTTGGTTTTCTTGTTGCATTGACTTCGGCAACTGCATACGTGTCCCTGCCCCGAATCAAATTTTTTTTGGGGATGCCCGAGTATTAAGGAAATCATGAAAGCAAAACTTATTTTTCTGGCGGCTGGTTCGGTATTGGTCTTGGGTTTATTGGCGGGTCAACCGCAAGCCCAACAAAACGTTTTAAACGTTTTCAACTGGTCCGAATACATTGACCCAGGCATTGTCAAAGACTTCGAGAAAAAATTTAATGTCAAAGTCAACTACAGCCTTTACGAATCCAACGAAGACCTGATCTCCAAGCTCGAGGTCGGCGGCAAAGAACAATACGATGTGGTCGTGCCAGGGCAGTACGCCGTGCCGATCATGGTCAAAAAAGGCTTATTGCTAAAACTTGATAAAAGCCAGATTCCAAACTTTAAAAACCTTTCCAAAAAGTTTGTCAACACCAGTTACGACCCCAACAATGGGTACAGCATCGCGTATCAATGGGGAACAGTGGGCATTGTTTACGACAAGAAAAAATTGAAAAACCCAGATCAAACCTGGGGTTTGTTGTTCGATAAAAGTAAACAAAAAGGCGCGTTTGTCATGATGGATAGCATCCGTGAAATGATCGGACCTGCGCTGTTGTACTTGGGCAAAAGTTTAAACTCGACCAAACCCGAAGATTTAAAACAGGCGCTCGAGATCATGGTTGAAGCCAAAGGACGCAGCTTGGGCTTTGACGGCGGCGTTGGTGCCCGCAACAAGGTCGCGGCTGGACAAGCCGTGTACGGTGTGGCGTACAACGGCGATTGCGTCAAAATGCAGGACGAAAACCCGAACATTGGTTATTTTGTGCCCAAAGAAGGCACGGTTGTTTTCGTGGACAACATGTCAGTTTCGGCTGGCTCGAGAAACCCGAAAATGGCACACGCCTTTATCAATTACATCCTTGACCCGAAAGTTGGCGCGAGGTTAAGCAATTACAACCGTTACGCCACGCCCAACGAAGCCGCCAAGCCCTTTATCAACGTCAAAGATGTCAAAAACCCTGGCATTTACCCAAGTGATAGTGTCATGAAAAAACTCGAGTTCATTCTCGATTTGGGCGCAGGCAACAAACTCTACGATGCAGTGTGGACCAAATTGAAAGCGCGGTAAATCATGATTCGCCGCGAAAAATTACACGCGCTCTTAGAGCTTGAAGAGCAGACATTCATTGAGCAGCATCCAAAGTCCAAAGCGTTGTTTGAACGCTCCAAAAGCCATCTTTTGGGCGGCGTGCCAATGCACTGGATGGTGCGTTGGGCTGGAGCGTTTCCCGTGTTTGTTGATCGCGCTTTAGGCTCGAGGTTCTGGGATGTGGACGGTCATGAATACCTCGATTTTTGCTTGGGTGACACGGGCGCGATGACCGGTCATGCACCCGCCACCAGCGTAACAGCCATCTCGAGTCAAGTCGCCAAGGGCAGCACCACCATGCTGCCCAGCGAAAACGCGATTCTGGCAGCCGAATTGCTGTCTGCGCGTTTTGGGCTGCCGTACTGGCAGTTCGCCGTCTCCGCCACCGATGCCAACCGTTTTTCGATTAGGTTAGCGCGGCACATCACCAAACGCCCGAAAATACTGGTCTTCAATTGGTGTTATCACGGCACGGTGGACGAAACTTTTGCGACCCTCGAGCACGGGCAAGTTGTGCCGAGGGTCGGGCATATTGGCGCACCTGTGAATCCAGATTTGACCACAAAAGTTGTCGAATGGAACGACGTTGAGGCTTTACATGCCGCGCTCGAGCCTGGAGATGTCGCGTGCGTGCTGGCAGAACCCGTCATGACCAACATTGGGATTATTCACCCGAACCCAGGCTTTCATGAAATGCTGCGCAAGTTAACCAGGGAAACAGGCACAATCTTGATTCTTGACGAAACCCACACCATCTGCACAGGCGTTGGCGGGTACACCGCCGAGCACAACCTCGAGCCTGACATTCTGACCATCGGCAAACCCATTGCGGGCGGCATTCCTGCCGCCGCTTACGGTTTTAGCAAAGCACTGGCTGAACGCGTGAACTCGAGCATCGAACGCGATCTTTCCGACACTGGCGGCATCGGTGGCACGCTGGCGGGCAATGTGCTTGCCGCCGCCGCCATGCGAGCCACACTCGAGGAAGTCTTAACGCCCGAAGCTTACGCGCAAATGATTCCAGTTGCAACACATTTTACCAGCAGCGTGCAAGCTGTGATTGACGAATTCAAACTACCCTGGGTGGTCAATCAACTCGGTTGCCGCGCCGAATACTGGTTTCGTGCCAGCCTGCCCCAAAACGGTGGTGAAGCCGCCAGCGCCAGCGACGCGGATTTGGATCGTTTCATGCACCTCTGGGCGCTCAATCGTGGGATACTGATGACCCCATTTCACAACATGGCACTCATGAGTCCGCAAACGACCATGCAGGATGTGGACGTGCACACTCGAGTTTTTCGAGAAGGGGTTATGGCATTGCTCGAGCTTTAAATGTAGAGAAATTTTTCTCGCGCCACCCTCATCCCCGACCCTCTTGACCCCAAACGCGCACCTAGCGGGCGGGGTCGCCTTCTCCCGCAAGCGGGAGAGGGAGTTTTAGTTCTACTTTGAGTGGCTAGAATTTTTCTCGAGAAATCATTGCTCAAACGGAAAATCGCACCAAGAACCCTCTCCCGTAAGCGGTTTCGCCCGTTAGCGGTTTCGTCCGTTAGGTGCGTTTTGAAACCAAGAAGGTGCATTTTATGGTCAAGAAGCGCCGGGTGAGGGTAGCGCGTACGCGAAACCTGACCCAATTGGTGTGTAAATGAGGGGGCTTTTCGCTCGAGTTTCAACTTTTCAAACTCGAGTTTAAAAAGTTTGCAGAAAATCTCTAATTTTGTTGATTCTCGCAAAGTTGGATTTTTCTTGACAGTTGCGGCTTGTTGCCCACACAATGCCGTCATATCTCAATTCGTCTTGTCGGTGTGGCAGAAATTCTCTGCATAGATTTTTGTTGTTCTCAGGTGTCTCGAGGGGTGAACGCGTGTCAGAACTTTTGGTGAACAACGTAACACTGACTTTCGGTGGTTTGAACGCGCTGACGGATGTTTCGTTGCGCATTCCTGATGCCGGAATCACCAGCATTATTGGTCCGAACGGCGCAGGTAAAACCAGTTTGCTCAATTGCATTTCGGGGTTTTACCAGCCAACCAAAGGCGAGATTGCGTTCGGCGGCAAGCGCGTCAGTGGCACAAGTCCGCATCAAGTGACCAAGCTTGGCATCGCGCGGGCATTTCAGAACCTCGAGCTTTTTAGGGGTTTGAGTGTGGTCGAGAATTTGATGTTGGCGCGACACTTAAATTTTAATTACAACATTCTCGAGGCGGCGTTTCATTACGGCAAGGCGCAACGTCAGGAGTCCGAAAACCGTGCGTTCGTCGAGGAAATCATTGATTTCATGGAACTCGAGGAGCACCGCAAGCATTCGGTGGGAACGCTGTCGTATGGCGTCCAAAAACGGGTCGAGGTGGCGAGGGCGTTGACGCTTGCACCAAAATTGTTGCTGCTGGACGAGCCAATGGCGGGCATGAACGTTTCAGAGAAAGAGGACATGGTGCGTTTTGTGCTTGACATTGTCCAGGAACGCCATATTTCGGTGGTTTTGATCGAGCACGATTTGGGCGTGGTGATGGACATTTCTGACACGGTATATGTGCTCGATTTTGGCATTTTGATTGCGGGCGGCGAACCCCAAGAGGTGGCGGCGCATCCCAAAGTCATCGAGGCTTACGTCGGCGTGGAGGCAGCATGAAATACGTTAGCGTGGAGGCAGCATGAAACTCGAGAACGCCGCACAGTTCACGATGCCGCAACTGTTAAAGCAACGCGCCGAGTTGCACCCAAATGCGGTGGCGTTGCGTTTAAAAGAATTTGGCATTTGGCAAGAAACCACTTGGGGAACGTATTTTGAGCGCGTGAAATATTTTGCGCTGGGCTTGTACGCGCTGGGGTTGCGGCGCGAGGACAAGCTGGCGGTCATCGCCGATAACATTCCCGAATGGTTGTACGCCGAGTTGGGCGTGCAAAGTTTGGGCGCGATTTCGGTGGGCGTTTACCAGTCGAGCGTACCGTCTGAAATGGCGTATTTGCTCGAGTACACCGATTGCAAAATTATTGTTGCCGAAAATCAGGAACAGGTGGACAAGCTGCTCGAGATTCGGGAGCAAATTCCGATGGTCGAGTTCGTGATTTACCACGATCCTCGCGGGATGCGTCCGTATCAGGGCGACCCGTGGTTTCTAACTTTCGAGGCGGTGCTCGAGAAGGGCAAGAACCTCGAGCGCGAGAACAAAACCTTATTTGACGACCTGCTGGACATGGGACAACCCGATGATGTCTGTCATTTCTCGAGCACTTCTGGCACGACGGGCAAACCCAAAGCCGTGATGCTGATGCACAAAAATTACATTGCGATGGCAGTCGGGTTATCGAGCATTGACCCGCTCGAGTTTGGTGATGATTACATTTCGTTCCTGCCTTTGGCTTGGATTGGCGAGCAGATGATGTCGGTCGGCATGGCGCTGGTCACGGGTTGCGTGGTCAATTTCCCCGAAGAGATCGAGACCGCCATGAGCGATTTGCGCGAGATTGGACCTCGGGTGATGTTCTCACCACCTCGAGTTTGGGAGGGAATTCAATCGGATATTTGGGTGAAAATTGAGGAAACCTATCCCATCAACCGTTTTATTTATAAAAAATTATTGGCGTGGGGACTCGAGGCTGCCGATTACCGTTTGCAATCCAAACCCATGCCCCCTGGCGTGAAGTTTAAGGCGTGGTTCAGCGAGAATTTCTTGTTCAAGCAAATCAAAGACCAGCGCGGATTTTTAAGATTAAAACGTGCTTACACGGGCGGCGCGGCGCTCGGACCTGACGTGTTTCGGTTTTATCACGCGATGGGTATTAATTTAAAACAGATTTACGGGCAGACCGAGATCATCGGCATCGCTTACGTTCACCGCGACGGCGACGTGCGCTTTGACACGGTGGGCAAACCGATTCCTGGCACAGAATTAAAATTCGCCGACAACGGCGAGATTCTTTCCAAATCCGAGGCGGTCTGCAAAGGTTATTACAAACGCCCCGAAGACACCGCCGCGCTGCTCGAGGGTGGCTGGCTGCACTCGGGCGACGCTGGCTATTTGACCGATGAAGGGCATTTGGTCGTGATTGACCGCGTCAGTGATGTCATGCACACCAAAGCGAATGAGATGTTCAGCCCGCAATTTCTCGAGAACAAACTCAAATTCTCGCCGTACATCAAGGAGGCGGTCTGTTACGGCGACCAGCAAGATTACGTCGCAGCTTTTGTCAACATCGACGCCGCCACCGTCGGCAATTGGGCAGAAACACGGGGTTTGGCGTACACGACCTACATGGATTTATCGAGCAAACCCGAAGTGATTGCGCTGATCAAGCTCGAGGTGGAAAACGTCAACGCCAACCTGCCTGAGCATCAACGCATCAAGCGCTTCGTTTGTCTGTACAAAATGCTCGACGCCGACGATGAGGAACTGACCCGCACGGGCAAAGTACGGCGCGGACTGGTGCAAGAACGCTACGCAAAACTGGTCGAGGCGCTTTACAGCAACGTCTCGAGCACCCGCGTTCAAGCCGAATTCAAATACCAAGACGGACAGGTGGCAAGGGTCGAAACCGACGTACCAGTCGTGACCCTCGAGACTGGAATCAAAATATTGGCAGGGGTATTATGAGCTTTGACGTGTTTTTACAATTGTTCGTGCAGGGCGTGATCACGGGTTGTGTGTACGCGGTGGCGGCACTGGGGTTTGTATTAATTTACAAATCCAGCCGCGTGATCAACCTCGCGCACGGTTACCTGATCGCGGTCGGTGGTTTCAGCGTTTACGCCCTCTACAACCTGTTTCACGGCTGGCTCGGTGACTCGAGTTCACCATTTTTAAGCTTTATTCCCGCCGCGATTGGCGGGCTGGTGATTTCGTACTACGCGGGTTTGTTGATCGAAAGGGTGTTCTTGCGTCCAATGGTCGGCGAACCAATCATTTCGGTGATTATGATTACGATTGGTCTGGGCAGCCTGCTTTCGGGTATCTTGCACTTGACCCCGTTTGGGGCAGGGAATTTTAGTTTCACCCCGCCACTGTTTGCCACCAGTTCCATTCAGTTGGGTTCAATCAGCATTTCACCAAATCAATTGATGGGCGTGGTGATAGCGATTGTCTTCCTGGTCGGCTTCACTTACTTTTTTAGGCGCAGCACCCTGGGCATTGCCATGCGAGCCGTGGCGGATGATCAACTCGCCAGCCAATCGGTGGGGGTCAGCGTCGAAAAGGTCTTTGCGATTGCTTGGGCAGCCGCAGGACTCACCACCGCCGCCGCCGGTTTTACGGTCGGCGCCATCAGCGGTCTGACGATAGACAACTTTGAAGGCATCGGCTTGAAAGTGCTTCCAGCCGTGATTTTGGGCGGTCTGGACAGCATCGAGGGCGCGATTGTCGGCGGCATTATCGTTGGGCTTCTCGAGAATCTGGCAGCAGGATTTCTCGACGGTTTTGTGCCAGGTGGCGGCACCAGCGAAGTGATTCCCTTTGTGATGCTGATTGCCGTGTTGATGGTCAAACCGTACGGCTTGTTTGGAACCAAGGAGATCGAACGTGTTTAAATTTAACCTGCCAGACTCGAGGCACATCTGATGCCAGCCTCGAGATTCACCCAAACAGGGAATTACAAAACCACCTACCCCCAAGACTCGAGCGTGTTTGCGACCTCTGCCGAATTTGTCTCGCTCGGTGTGCTGCTGCTGGTGCTACTGGTGATACCATTTTTGATTCCGTCATCGAATCTCAAAACCCTGGACACGATTTTGGTCTACGCGATTGCGGTTTTGGGTTTGAACATCACCACCGGTTACACGGGTTTGATCAACGTTGGTCAAGCCGCATTTTTGGGCGTCGGCGCGTACACGGCTGCGATTTTCGCCACCAAATTCGGCTTGCCGTTCTATCTCTGCATTCCCCTCGGTGGTGTGGTCAGCGCCATTGTCGGCGGCATTGTCGGGCTTCCAAGTATGCGCTTAAAGCATTTGTACCTGGCGATTGCCACGATTGCCTTTCAACAAATTTTTCGTTGGGGCGTGGGACATTCGGATTTGTTGCAACAAGGGCAGTCGATCAACATGCCCGCCCCCGTTATTTTTGGCACTGAAATTGGTTACTTGCTGCACAACAAATTCTGGTATTACGTGGCACTGTTTTTCTTGATCGTGCTGGCACTGATCTGGCGCAATTTGATGCGATCAAAATTTGGGCGTTCACTGGTTGCCGTGCGCGACAATGACCGTGCCGCCGACGCGATGGGCATCAACCCAGGCACAACCAAAGTCACCGCCTTTATTCTGGGCAGCTTTTACGCTGGCATTGCTGGCGCATTGTTTGCCTACCTGTACCGTGGCGCTCAGGTCGAAGATTACACGCTTGCCGTCAGCATCAAATTCCTGGCAATGGCAATCGTTGGCGGTCTGGGCAGTTTGCCTGGTGCGTTCTTTGGCGCGGCATTCTTACAACTCTTGGACGACGGCGCAACCAGCCTCGGTGCGTGGCTCTCAGGCATCCTGCCACAAATTCAGGGCGTGGACATTGGCACCGCCATGCGCCCGCTGACGTTCGGTTTAGTGATTATTTTATTCCTGATTTTTGAACCCAGAGGTTTAGCCAATTTCTGGCGTTTGATCCGAAGTTATTTCAAGACCTTTCCGTTTAAGTATTGAGAAACAATCTGTATCACAGCAAATTGGACGCTCGAGAAATTTTAAGAACACTACATCCTTAGGGTGCGCACAGCGCACCCTACCCAAACCACAAGCATTTTGCTCGAGATTCTTTTGAAATACAAATCCAACATTCGAGGTTTTTATTGGACGAAACAATCAATGTTTAAATTCGTTGTGAAGCTCGTGCTATTTGCTAATCGCTATTTGCTTTAAGGAGGCAGTATGAAAAAATCAGTATTGTTCGGTGCGGTTGCCATATTCGGTTTGATCTCGAGCGCAGGAGCGCAAAAAACCCTCAATTTGGGTTGGTCGGGCGCGATCACAGGACCAACCTCGGACGCGGGCAGCAAGTACGCGTTGGGCGTGGCGGATTACTGCAAGTACACCGCCGATAAAAACTTGATTCCTGGTTACGCGATCAAATGCGAAACCCGCGACGACAATTACGACAATTCCAAAACCCAGCGCAACCTCGAGGATTGGGCGCAGGGCGACAAGATTGATGGTTTCCTGGGGTACTCAACAGGTGGTTCACTGCAAATTCGCGGGTTGCTCCGAGAGCTTCAAATTCCTGCCGTCATGGGCACGTACCACGTTGGTTTGCTCGACGGTGCAGACGGTGATTACGTGTTCTTGCCCATCTCGAGTTACTCCGAACAACTGGTCAGCTTGGTCGAGTACGTGGCAAATGAAAACAAGAATGCCAAAATCGCATTTATCGTCAACCCAAGCCCATTTGGTCGCCTTCCTGCTTTCGATGCCAAACGTGCCGCCGAAAAACTGGGTTTGGACGTTGTTGCCACCGATGAAGTTGGCGCGAACAATTTGGACAACACCGCATTGTTAAAACGTTACGAGAGCTTGGGTGTGACCCACATCTTGCATCAGAACACGTACGGACCTGTCTCGAACATTCTCAAAGATGCCAAACGTTTGGGCTTGGACAAGAAAATCCAGCAACTTGGCGCACACTATGCTGGCGGTGACGACCTGATCAACTTGGCTGGCACTGCCAGTGAAAACTTCTTGTGGACGACCGGCTATTACCTTTACGACGAATCCAGCCAGAACGGAATGCAAATCATTCGCAGCATGGCAGTATTGGGCAAACGCAGTGAAGCCGAAGCCTCGAGCGTTCATTACACCGCCGGAGCCACCGCCGCCAGCATTATGGTCGAAGCTTCACGTCGCGCCGCGTTGAAAGGCGATGTCAACAAAACCAGCATTTACCAACAACTTTTGGGCATGAACAAAACGAGCGCTTATGCTTGCCCATTCACCCTTGCCAAAGTCACCTACGACAAAGACGACCATACTGGAAGCCAAAGCTTGCGAATTTTCAAAGCCAAAAAAGGCAAATGGGTGGTTTTGAACTCGGGCGTGGTTTCCAAAACCTTCAAAGTGATTCATCCGGGACGCTAGAAATCTAACGTAGGGGATGGTCTGAGACCACCCCCTACACCATCCCCTACACCATCCCCTACACCATCCCCTACAAATACCCAAACCAACGTCAAACATTCAAACCACGGAGAACAACCATGACCCAAGCTGCGCTGCAACCCACCCACCCAAAAGACCTGGGGACTATTCAACTCAGTGTCAACAACATTGAAGTTGTTTACCACGACATTGTGCAGGTGTTGCGCGGCGTCAGTCTCGAGGTTCCCAAAGGCAAGATTGTGGCGCTCTTGGGCACGAACGGCGCGGGTAAAACCACGACCTTGAAAGCCATTTCGGGCTTACTGAAACCCGAGAACGGCAGCATCCGCGACGGGCAGGTGTCACTCGAGGGAAACCGCATTGACATGCTTTCCGCCGAGGGGATTGTTCGCAAGGGAATTGTCCAAGTGCCTGAGGGCAGGCGCGTTTTTAAGCACTTGACAGTCGAAGAAAACATGCGGGTCGGTTCGATCACGGGGAAAGGAAATGCAAAGCAAGACCTCGAGCGGATGTACTCGTACTTTCCGCGCCTCGAGCAACTGCGAAACCGTCAGGCTGGGTATTGCTCGGGAGGCGAACAGCAAATGCTGGCGATTGGACGCGCCTTAATGGCGCATCCGCAAATGCTACTGCTTGATGAACCCAGCCTCGGAATCGCGCCGTTGCTTGTAAAAGAAATTTTTGAACTGGTCAAACGCATCAACGTCGAAATGGGTGTGACCGTGATGGTGGTCGAGCAAAACGCGAACGTTGCGCTGGCTCATGCCGATTACGGTTACATCATGGAATCGGGACGGATTGTGCTCGAGGGAACGGCGGCAGAATTAAAGGACAATCCTGATGTCAAAGAATTTTATTTGGGCGTGACCGAAGGCGGCGGGCGCAAATCGTACCGTGATGTCAAATCGTATAAGCGCCGTAAACGTTGGATGTAAAAAAAGAATCTATTTTGAATTTCAATATAAAACAAAACTCGAGAAATGATCTGCAATACAAACCCGTTGCCACGTAGAGCCGCATGGAAATTAGACATGCCGACTTAATTGCTTTCTACGTTTAGAACAATATCCAGTGTTTTTAGTTCTCCCCTGCGAAGTAGGGGAGGTGGCTCGAGCGACCCAGCCCGTCAGGTGCGTCTTTTGGGTCAAGAGAGTGAAACGAGAGACGGAGGGGTCGTGGAGTATGGATTCGACGACTAAATCTTGCACGACCCCCCGCCGCAAGCGGCAACCCCTTACTTCGCAGGGGGTGACTTTTCAAAGTCTGAGACGTATTTCTTGATCAACTCAGGATCAATGAATGAACTGCACCTCTACAGGAGATCACCGTGAACCGAAATCAACAACTGCAACACGTGCTCGAGCGTGCGCGAAATACGGCGTTGTACCAGCATAAACTCGAGCATTTTGAAGGTGCTTCGGTGTCTGACCTCTCGAGCTTGGAATTCACAACGCGGGCTGATCTAGCAAAAGCTTTTGAGCAGCACAAGCACGGTGGGTTTGACTTAACCGATGCGGCGTTGGTGCACTTAACGCCTGCCCCTGGCGGTTGGATGCCCGAGTACCTGTCAAAGAACGATTTGGCATGGCAAGCGCAAGCCACCGCCGAGTTGTTCTCGCGGCTTGGTATTGGGCGCGGCTCGAGGGTGATCGTGGCGTTTGGTTATCACGTGTTTGCGGGTGGTTGGTTGTTCCACGAGGCGTTGTTGCAGGTTGGCGCGACGGTGCTGCCACACGGTCCTGGCGAGGCGGATCGTTTGGCGCAGATTGCTAAAGAACATGAATACGACGTGTTAATTTCAAATCCAACGTTTGCCTTGCGGGTTGCCGAGGCGGGCGCAAGGTTCAAATTTTTGATTGCGGCAGGCGAGGCGTTCACCAGCGTTCCTGGCTACCGTGAACGCGTCGAGGCTGCGATTGGCGGCAAGGCTTTTGACGTGTTCGGCATGAGCGAAACTGGTTTGGTGGCGAGTGAAACCCTGGAACAAAACGGACTTGAACCGCTTAACGACATGGCGATTCTCGAGGTGATTGACCCTGTGACGCTCGAGCCGACGCCAGACGGCGAAAAGGGCGAGTTGGTCATTACCACGCTTGCCAGGGAATTGATGCCGCTCGTTCGTTTTCGCACGGGCGATTTGACGGTGGTTGAACGCTTGGCGGACGGTCGCATTCGTTTCCCGCGCGGCATGATCGGGCGCACCGATGAAATGGTCAAAGTCAAAGGCGTGAAACTGTATCCTCGAGAACTCGGTCCAATTCTGGCGAGCGTGCCTGGTTTGGATGCCAAACAATTTCAACTTGTCATCTCGAGAACCCAGTCTGGCACAGATCATCTCAAGCTGCATTTGCTGGGCGAAGCCAGCGCCGACACCTCAAAACTCGAACCAATGTTCAGGCAAGCACTGGGCATTGGCATGAATGAAATGCGGCTGGTGGACAAACTCGAGGGTGGTTTGGTGGTGGACACTCGAGTTTAAAAGCTTGAGTTGCGTTAGACTGGTTTGATCATGCGCAGCGAATTCGACAATCTTGCCTGCCGAGATTATGTTCTCGAGAATAGCCCTGATCGTTTGGGTTGGCTTGAACCCGTGCCAGAAGTTGAGCGTCACGACCGTAAGGCATTGTGGGCGCGGCTCGAGCGTGAGGGTTATCTATTTTTGAAGGGCGCGTTGAGGGCAGAAATGCCGCTCGAGTTCAGACGGTTTTATTTTGAAAAACTTCAAGCCTCGGGTTTGCTTGAGGCTGAAACTACGCCCGAAGATGGCATTGCCTCAAGCGGTGATGTCAATTTTGCGGAAGTGCGCCGCGTGTTGTTTGACGAGATTGTGCCTGGTGAAAAGTATTTGAATTTTTGCACCTCGAGCGCAGTCAAAGGGTTTTTTGCCTGGTTGTTTGACGGCGACGTGCATTTGCACAAACGCAAATTGATTCGTCATGCCAAACCGCACGACACTTGGGTCAC
>JAYTKL010000107.1:0-7903 GCA_043730305.1 Deinococcales bacterium
GAATAGAAATGCCGTAACGCGCCAAGGTGTCCAGAAAAAAGCCTTCAGTGCCGCCGTACAGTGGTCCCATGTAAATCAGTTCGTCGCCTGGTTGCAGCACCGTCAGGGTCAGGGCGCTGATCGCCGCCATGCCGCTCGAGAAGGCGATGGCATCCTGGGCATTCTCGAGGTTGGCGAGTTTTAACTCGAGTTCGCGCACGGTTGGGTTGCCGATTCTGGAATAGATGTAACCCGATTCCTCGCCAGAGAAAAGCCGTGCGCCGCGCTCGAAGTTGCCGTAACCAAAAGTCGAGGTTTGATAGATTGGGTTGATGTGAGCGCCAGTTGGGTCTGGTTGGTGTCCGGCGTGGACGGCTCGAGTACGAAAATCAGTCATGAAATGAACCTTCTTTCTATGCTACTTCCCGAAATTTTTTAGAGTTTTTCCCTAAAAAATTTCCGACCAAAGGGAGTAGGGACTGCGTACCTGCCGCCAAAATGACAGATTTGGAGCGAAGCGGAAAATCGAGGCGGCAGGTACACACAGGGTTCATCCATCCTAACAAACGTTAGTCTAAAACGGTGTTCATGTTTCATTGATTAAGGCTTGGTGTCCTCGAAGCGTTGCGTCAACACCAAGCCACGCACTCGAGCCAGACTGTGAATGTACTGCTCCTCGTCGAGTTCAGAGCCGCGCCAGCGACACCACAACCGCAAGCAGCCGATAAAAGCAAAAATCAGCCAGAAAATAAAAATTGTTCCTGCCACCGTCAGCTCGAAGCCGTGATCGAGGACGTTGCTTGGCGTGATCGGTTCAATCAATTTCCAGAACACCACGATTGAGACAATGTACGGAAAAATCGTCCAACCAAACAGGGTGGCTTGCCGCTCGAGTTTCATTTGGGGAAGTGTACAGCAAAAATGACGGCGAATTCGAGAACGGCTTTAAGCTATTACTTGACCGATTCGACTCGATTTCGTCCACTATTTTTGGCTTGATACAGGCCAAGGTCGGCATCAGTCAGCACTTCTATCGCGGTCGTCTCAATCTTGGGCTGCCTGGAAATCACCCCCGCGCTGATCGTGACAACTTTAGAAATACTCGAGTGTTCGTGAGGGATTCCCAAGCGTTCGACAGCAGCCCGCAGGCGTTCTAGAACAATCAAGGCAACTGATAAGTCGGTATTCGGCAATAAAATCGCAAATTCTTCACCGCCGTACCGAAAGACCCAATCTCGAGTGTCACGCAATTCTTCATTCAAAGCGCTCGCCACGCGTTTTAAGCAACGGTCACCCTTGGGATGCCCATACGCATCGTTAAACCCTTTAAAAAAATCAATATCAACCAGCGCCAACGACAGCCAAGTACCCGTTTGTGCCGCACGTTGAATTTCATGGGCGAGCAGTTCATCAAACTGCCTGCGATTTGGAATTCCTGTCAAGGCATCGGTGAACGACATCTGGCGCAGTCTTTGATTTGCCAGTTGTAAATCCGCATTGATTTTAGCAACTTGAAGCATTCTAGAACGGACTTGTTGCTCGAGTGCCAGATTTTGCTCGCGCAAGTGTCGGCTGGTCAAAAACGACATGTTCAACCAATTTCGTAAATTGACCAACACCGCTGGAAGTGGCGGTTGCAAAACAACGATGGTCAACAAAGTCGAAACCGCACCCCAACCGACCAATGGCGCGTACACTTGAAGCTCCAATGTGTACTCACCGGGCAGCAATGAGTTGTACTCGAGGCTCGCCAGGGTTTTGGCTTCCGACCATTTTGCATCAAAACCAAGAAGGCGATGGCGATAGCGCAAGCTGTTTTCGTCAATAAACCATGCCGTGAAGAACTGAAGCTCGAGCGTCCAATTGCCAGGCTTAAATGTGATGACATCGCCTTCGAGGTCAGCTTCACCGTTGTCCCAGCGAATTGCACCAAGCTTGACATTCGGCAGTGCTTTAATCTTCTCGAGTTCGTCAAGATTTAAGATCATCAGTCCAGAATTCAGACCACAAATTAAGTTGTGCCCATCAAACATCAGACTGCGGCTGGTGGTGAACTCGAGATCACTCGGGTCTTGCCAAGTGGTGACTTGACGCAAAACCTTGCCAGTTTTCAGGTCGTATTCAAACAGCCCCGAACTCGTACCCACCCACAAATGACCATTGGGCAAAATGCGGGCAGCCCAACCCGCAACGGAATCATCAGTCTCGAGAAAAATTCGACTGACAAAGCCAGAAATTGCTTTGCGAGCCAGCACAATTCGGTTGTCCTGCAAGATCACCAACTGACCATCTTGACTGGCGCTGATCGAATACACATTGCCTTTTTCGATTACACCCGCTGAAACGACCTGCACAAACCCTTGTAGCGTTTCGTACCACAATCCATTGCCCAACGTACCAACCCACAACACCCCAGCTTGATCTTCAAAAAAAGTGTAAACATAGCCCAACGAACGTTGATCGGCATCGAGCACCTCACGAAACTCGAGTTCGTTCGCAGCTTGCTTGATTACGCCCAAACCTCGCACCGTACCAACCCAAATTTCCCCATCCCGTTCAAGCAGTACGCGGTTCGCACTGGAAAACACGGGATGGTGCGTACCAACTTTAAGCGCCTCGCCAGCCTTTAATCGCATCAAACCAGCTTGGCAAGCCGCCCATAGATTTCCACTCGAGTCTTCGATCAAATCCCAAACAGTGCTGTCCGCGAAGGCTTCAAGCGCACGAGATTTCATGGGATCTTGCAAGCCCAGCAAATAACTTAAGTTGTTCGCACCAATGTAAAAAGACCTCTCGGAAGGCTGCCTTTCGCCGCTGCGAGGCTCAAGATTGAAAGTCCCAAGATTTGAGGGTAGCTTCTTTTCTTGAATCGAAAATACCGCCCCCAAATCTGGCAATGCGGGTCGAGTGAAGCAATTGCGTAACATGCCAATCCTGGCGATGCCGAGGTTGTCGGTTGCCGCCCAAATATTACCAAATTGATCGCCCCTTAAGGCGTTCACTCGGGTTTTACGCAACACCACCGCCTCGAGTTGCCAATGTTCTGAAAGCACCCTGTATTTGCACAATTCACCATTGACACCAAGCCAAAGTTCGTGCCGATCAGCGTAAATGGCATGCACAGACATCAATTGATCTGGATTGTAGAGGGTTCTCAAGACTCGACCTTCAGAACTGCATTCGACCAGTCCACGATCACCACCAACCAACACATGACCATCTGTGCTCAATGCCAAGCTTTGAACAGCCCCGACCTGCGCCCAGGCATCGTTGCTCGGTTGATACCAGACGTTCGCCTCGAAATACAACAACCCAAAGTTTCTACCACCCGCCCAAATTCGACCGGTCTTATCAACAACCATTGCCAAAACCGAACCAACCAGCAAAGGATCATTGACGCCTTGAAAACCAACGCTGTCTGACCAACGCACCACACCACGCGATGCGCCACACAAAACAAAACCGTCAGGATGAACAACCATGCAGTCCACAAAACCTTGCGACCAGGAATTTACATCTGTCAACGAACGAATTTGCCCATCCGTCTCGATGACATCCACACCAATGTCCGTACCAATCAAGATTCGACCATCGGGCAATCGCAGCAAAGAACGCAGCCCCTGGGTGCTTAAACCATGCTTTTGGCTAAAACATTTGACTCGAGCCGCATCATAAGAACTTAAACCGCTGGGACCAACAAACCAAAATAAACCTTGGTGATCTTGTATCAGGTCGTGCACCTGAGAGCTGGGCAGACCCTGCGCGAGACCAATCGTCTTCAACGGAAATTGCAATTGCAATGCCGTCGTTGGGCTGTTTAAAGGAGCTTCTGAGAGCAGTGGTGACAAGTTGACTGTTTTACCTTTCTCATCAGTTCGCAAAAGTATCACTGCATGACGATCTTGAATTTTCGCACGATAGCATTTTTATATATCTAGAAAGGCGAAAATGAACACTCCAAAATCAATTCATGTGGTGGATAGATCGAGCGGAACAAACAACTCGAGCTTTGAAGCGGGAATTAACCCACGAGCTTCGGCGCGGGCAAACAGTTCATTCACGGCTTGTTCGCCCAAAACACCAACATCCAAGCTGAATTCATTGACGTACAAATCGATATGCGCCTGCATCACAGCATCTTCCATCTCGAGGGCGTGCTGACGAATGTAGGCTTTGGGTTCGTTTGGGTGCGCGTAGGCATACTCGAGCGAGGCTTTGACAGCGGCGTTTAAAGCCTGTTGTTTCTCGAGCGCAACGTCGCGCCTGACCAGAATTGCCCCGAGTGGAATGGGTAAACCCGTTTCAGCTTCCCACCATTCGCCCAAATCCAGCAATTTCACCAAACCGTGCTGAGCATAGGTAAATCTTGATTCATGAATGATTAAGCCCGCGTCAACCTCGCCGCGTTCAATGGCGGGCATGATGGCGTCGTAACGCATGACAACCGTATTGACGCCCTTGGGCTGCGAAAGTTTGAGTAACAAAAATGCGGTGGTCAAATTTCCAGGAATCGCCACGGTTTTCCCGACCAAGGACTCGAGATTGGTTTTTGCGACAATAAGCGGACCCACACCGCGTCCGAGCGCCCCGCCAGAGCGCAACGCCACATAATGCTCACGCACATGGGCGAAGGCGTGATAGGAAATTTTGGTCATCTCGAGTTTTCCAGCCAGCGCCCATTGGTTCAGGGTTTCGACATCCTCGAGAAGTTCTTGGACGGGTTCTGAAAGCGCAATTTCGCCGTGGGTCAGGGCGTAAAAAATGAACGTGTCGTTTGGGCAGAACGAATAACCGAGTTTCATGCCCCAAGTTTAGGTCTTAAAGGCAGGGGCGTGTGCCTCAATAGAGCGGCGAGGTGAGGCTGGCATTCAGTCGCTCGGCAACCGCCAGCACCTCTTTAGGCTCGAGCGCCCCCTTAAACCAGATGATATTTTCTTCAAGTCCGTCAAGCTTTTTGATCTCATCACCCAAATTCAGGCGGCTCGAGATGGCAATTACGATGTCATGACGCGCACTGCGCCGTAATTTCTCGAGTTTACGTTTTAAATAATCAGGTCGCCAATAGCCGATAATCTCGAGCAGCACACTGCGACCATCGTCATGAACCAACCTGAAATCTGGGATCATGACCGTGCCACCCAAGTCCACAATGTCCACCTCGCGCTCGAGCTTCCAAACCGATTTTAGTTTTTTGAATCGCTCCGAAAAACCCTGCTCGAGGATGCTGTCAAACTCTTTGCCCTTGGCGTAATGGCTTTTCAGTTTGCTGCTGGCGTCCAGCGTAAACGTCGCCTCATCGGGTTCGCTGCCAAAATCTTTGCGGGGAATGATTTTTGCCGTCAAAGACCACTTGCTGGTGTTTAAAAGCGCGGGCAAGAACTTGGCGAACGCCACACCGTAACGCGTGCTGGGTTTGAACAGACTCGAGGGACCATCAAGAACAATCGTGTAGCCCGCGTCAGGGTCGCCCTCGATGCGGTGCATCAAGCCAAACAGTTTGAGGTATTTGAACAGCCGCTTGTACTCGCCTGGGTCGTTGCGGTGCGCGGTAATCACCAACTCACTGGCGCGGTAAAGGATGCCCTGGGCTTGCGCCAAATTGAAACGCTCGAGCAACCACCGCGCCTCGGCGGGTTCAAAAACGATCACCTGGTTCTCGCGCAGGTCGGCGTACAAACTGCGCTCGAGGTCAATGGCAGAAACTTCCAGACCCAGTTCTGTGCTCAGTTCAAAAGCCAAAGTCTCGAGGACTTGACTTGAAGTCTCGAGCGTTGGGCGTAACTCTGCAGACAGGGCAAACACGCGGTCGCGCAACAAGCCAGGATCAGTGACGGCATTCGTGACGAACTCGCAACGTTCGGAGTACAACAAATGGGCCAAACCACGCCGAATTCGGTAATCGGTGCTGTCCGCCTCATCCTCGCGCAATGCCTCGTCCAGTTCACTACGGGTGCGCCCATGAAACACGCCGAACAACTCGAGCGTGGTTTCAATCCGTTCAAAATCGAGTTTAGAACCCGAAAGTGATTTGGGTTCGATCACGCCTGCCGTGATTCTCGAGATTAAAAGTTCGGTGGTCAGCATTGGAATCTGTATTTTAAGCCTTCGCGGTTGGTTGCAAAGCCTGACAAACCACGATTGGCTTTTTAAAGCGCATAATGTAAAACAAAGTTTCCAAATCAGAGTACCAAAACGCCTTTATGCTGAGCACTCTCGGCGGGTTCGACATGAATCGTCACGATTGCACCCTCAACCTCATCCTGAAGTGCTTCCTCGATTCGGTCACAAATCTTGTGAGACTCGAGCACAGTCATGGCATCGGGCACAACCAAATGAAATTCAATAAAAATAGTTCGTCCAGCGTGTCTGGTGCGAAAATCGTGTGCCTCGAGCGCTCCTGTGGCTTGAACGCTGACCAGACGGCGCACTCGGCTCACCATTTCGGGGCTGGCGGCGGCGTCCATCAGCCCGTCAACCGAGCCGCGAATTAGACCCCAACCGCTCCAGAGGATGTTGAGCGCCACAAAAATTGCCATTGCGGGGTCTAGGATTGCCCATTTGGTCACGGCTGCCAGACCCACGCCGAGCAGCACACCGATTGAGGTCAGCACATCGGTCATGAGATGCCTGCCATCGGCAGAAAGTGCTATTGATCGCCAAACTCGACCACGGTGAATCAAAAACACCGCCCAAGCACCGTTGATGACACTCGCCAAGCCGTTCATCAATAAACCCAGAACCGGTAACTCGAGAGCAACAGGGTTTGCCAATTTTGGGTAAGCCTCACGGATGATCAAGATTGCCGCCAGCACGATCAACACGCCTTCGATGACCGCCGAGAAATACTCAGCTTTGGAATGACCAAACGGATGGTTTTCGTCGGCGGGACGGCTGGCAACTTGCAGGGCAATAAAGGCAAACAAGGCTGCCGCAACGTTAATGATGCTCTCGAGCGCGTCCGAAAGCAGCGCCACACTGCCCGTCAGCACCCAGGCAAAATACTTCAAACCCAATACCAGCAAGGCAATGGCAATGCTGATTGCCGCCACCCTAATAGCAAAAATAGAGGTTTTAGAGCCGCTGTCCATCGCAGCAGACCTTATCATGACTTAAAGTGATGTGCCAGCCAAAAACAGACTTTGCATGAGGCAACAAATGTTCAGGCAAACTTCGGGATAAGATACAACCATGAAACTCGAGTTCGACGCTGTGCTTCACAAAGTCATTGATAGGATCAGGTTCGGATCGTGAATGCCGCGCTGTCACTGGCGTTTCAAGGGCGTTTTATGCAATTGCCAGCGTTTGATGGCGCTCGGTTGTATCAGGCGCTGGAAGATTTAGATGTTTTAGCCCAAAAACTGAATCTCGAGCCGTTGGGATCGTTTGTTGCCCTTGTCGGAGAAGAAATCGATGATGCTGGCGTGGATTTGATGGATTTTATGATGCCTCAAACCGAGTGGTATGAAGCTGAGGACGTTTTGAAAACGGTTTTTGATTTGCGGGTTCATCTCGAGAAACAACCTGCTGAAATTCCCAACGTTTTGACAGTCTTGCCTGAATTGAAATTGCTCGAGTTGGCGCTCGAACTTTGCGAAACCAATCAGATCGCCGTGCGATTCACGCTTGAAGTGTAAAACTCGAGTAGACTTGGGTCATGCAAATGAAAATCTCCAGTTTTGGCGCTGCCCATACCGTCACAGGTTCAAATCACCTGCTCGAGATGGATGGCAAGCAAATCTTACTCGATTGCGGTTTGTTTCAGGGTTCCAGGGCGCTGGACGATTTGAACGATTTGCCTTGGGGTTATGACATTCAGGGCATCGAAGCCCTGTTTTTGTCGCACGCCCACCTTGACCATGCGGGACGCCTGCCCAAGTTGGTCAAGGACGGCTTTAAACGCCAGATCATTGCCACCCAAGCCACC
>JAYTKL010000108.1:0-25616 GCA_043730305.1 Deinococcales bacterium
CGAGAGAGAGCACGCCCACTGGATCGGTGGTGCAGTGGTTAGCATACCCGCCTGTCACGCGGGTGGTCGCGGGTTCAAGTCCCGTCCGATCCGCCAGAATGTCCCAGCCGTACAGTACCGATTGTACGGCTGGTATCGCGCCAAAGTAGCTCAGTCGGTAGAGCATACGACTGAAAATCGTAGTGTCGGCAGTTCAATTCTGCCCTTTGGCACCAAAAAGAACCCCGTGAATAACGGGGTTCTTTTGATTCTCGAGATTTGGATCAAGGTTGTTTTTGGGCTTTCGTTCGCTATTCGTTCGCTATAGGATTTTTTTGGCTCAATTTATCGGCACGGCTGCCACAACTGGCGCGGGGAGTCGGTGCTCGAATAGATCAACAATTTGAGCGCGTTTCTCGAGGTCTGAGACGTGGCGGTAAACGTCCAAGGTGATTGAGACTCGAGCATGACCCAGAATCTTTGAAACAACTTCCACAGGTACGCCCCTGCGAAGCATCAAAGTTCCCGCTGTGTGCCGTAAATCATGCGGACTGATTCGCGGTAGGGGCTTGCCCGTGTGAATGATCGCCAAAAGGTTCGGGCGGTACTGCCTGTCAATGACCCGCAAGCGTTCCTCGAGCGTGTAGGCACGTGAATCGCTTGTTTTGCCGCGTACCTTGTGCTCAATCGGTGCAGGGTTTGACCATTCAAGGATGCTGCTCAAAGCGCGTCCAAGGTTTGCGGGGTGCGTGGGTGTGCCTAACTCGGTGGCAAAGACGAAACTGGACGCTTGCCATTTATCGCCCCTGTTTAGGGTGAGTTTGGCTTGCACTGCCTTGTGAATCTCGAGTACCACGCGAAGGCTTGGCGGTATTGGAATGTCTCGGATTGAGTTTTTTGTTTTGGGCGTGGTCACGAACGGTAAGCCCTTACTTGCCGTTAGGTTTTGGCGCACACTGAGCACGTTCCGCTCGAGGTCAATGTCTTGCCAGCGCAACCCCATGACCTCACCACGGCGAAGCCCCAGGGCGGCGGCGGCGAAGATTGCAGGGTACAAGGTGCATCTGCCAGCTTCATACAAAGCCTCTCCAAGTTGTTGCAAGTGTGCAACTTGGTCAAAATCCAGGGCTGTGCCTTCAAACTCTTCTGTGTCTTTTGAAGCTTTCACACGGCGTACAGCATCGGCAGGGTTGACGTACAAAAGTTGATCCCGCACGGCTTCACTGAATACCGCTTTGACCCGTGTCCGAATCATGCCCAGGGTTCGGGTGCTCATTGGTTTACCCTTGCCTGCCCCTGCCTTCATGATCTGGTTTGAAAGTTTCTCGAGCATTGCTTTTAGGTGCGTGGGACGAATATCACTGAGTTTCATTTTTCCCAGGGTTTTGATTGCAAAACCCAGTTCGGATTCGTACATGCGGCGCGTGTTCTGGCTTAAGTGCTTTTGGGATTTAAGCCACTTTAAGGTGTAATCCTCGAATGTGGTTTTGTCAGCACTGGCAAGCACCCCTCGAGCGAAGTCTGTTTTGACTCGAGCCAATTCGTTCAAGGCTGCGGTTTTGTTGGCTTTTGTACCGTGATGATATTGACCTTTTAAACGTATTTCCCAATGCCACGAACCGCTTGGAAGCTGTCTATAACTGCCCTCCCCGTTACCTCGAGCTTTGGCTTTGCCGCGCTTTGCTTTTTTGGGTTGCTCGAGTAGTTCAGTTTGCTTGTTTTTCATCATCAATCACCTCGAGTTTGATCCTCACGCCCAACCATTCAAGTAGTTCTCGCCCTTGACCAGTTAGCATCTTGTTTTTACCTTTAAACAAAGCATTCACGCTCTGAGGTGTCACGTTTTTATACTGTGCAAAATCGCGCTGTGATAAGCCGCGAACGCGCATCAAATAAGCCACTTCATCCATTATTTGCTGTTCCAATGTTCTCACCCCTTAAGAATATCAGAATAAACCTAAAAGCCTTATTTGGTCAAGTATAAAATTTGACAAGTAAAACAATATGCTTTATTATATAGGCACTCGAGAAGCGGAAGCTGTGGAAAGCAGCCTCTCGAGAATCCCAAGTTTTAAGGAGTCCTAAACATGCTACACCACACTCAGGTCAGTAACACCCGCGCCACCATCGGCAAGTACCGCAACCTCACCAGCACCGACTGGCAAACCGTTCAAACCCGAATCTCGAGCAGCAACGGCAAAGCCACGATCACCGCATCAAACGGGCGTGAAGTGAGTTTCACTCGAGCCGAAGTGCAATTCTTAAACCAGAAGTACGCGATGGTGGGGGCATGACCCCCTCCGTTTTCGAGGGTCTTTGCTGTGGCACTTGCGGCACTGAGGTTAATGTTCTCGAGCACCCCGAATTCCGCGAAGCCCTATGTCCCGAATGTCTTGAAAGCCGTGTTTTGTGGGTTGCGGCAGGAAATCATATTCAAGCAAATTTGAAAGCACCAATTGAAGCATGGTTCAACCACTGGCAAGCCGCAGGTGTAGAAGGTAGATGCCTTGAGGATATTCTCGAGGATGCCCTTCGGAAAGTCAGTGAGGATTTTCAAGCGCTGCCCGAGACGGGAACACCCGCATGATTCAGAAGCCGTTCCCAGCGTTACCCCCCATTACTTTGGGCATGGTAACGCCTTTAATGTTGTCACTCACACGCAATACCCTCGAGCGTTACCGCGTTACCGTGCAAGACCAAGCTCAAGAAAAAAATCAGGAAAGCCCCATAACCCCCAACTCAAAAGCCTCAAAAGACTTTGGGTTTTTCAACCTGCATAGCATGACCGCACCCGACCTCGAGAAAGGTCTTGCCGCCGCTCGAGTGGACTGGCATCGAAATTTGCCAGCCGAATACCGCGAAGCGCTTGGAAACTGGATTCTCGAGGCTGAGGGCATTCTTGAAAACACCAGGGAAGGAACGTGAACCGTGCCAAGGCTCGAACCCGAGTTTGCCCCCGCCGAAATCGCGCTCGAGTGGTCAATACCACGTCACATTTGGAGCGACACAGAACGCCAATGGCATCTTGTCTTCAAGATCAAGGGAGTCACCTTTACCACGCCGATCAGCACACCCCAAGCAACCAAGATCAGGCGGACACTCGAGCACCCCACACCGAGACTCAGACGGCGAGGAAGCCGACGATACCGCCTACCAGTTGTTTGATTCTGACCTGTAAGTAAAAGCTTTTTTTCTGAATACCCTCAATTGAACTGAGGGTATTTTTTGTTGCCACTCACGCAGCATAAAAGGGTGTCGCTTTATCCGACACCCTTTGACATCTTGAAAACTGTCCGTGACCATAAAGCCAAAGGTAGTCCATTCACTGGACACCCTTAACTCGAGTTATTTCTTACCAGCGTTCGAGGCTTTGTTTTGTTCTCGAGTCGCTAAGTTTTCTCGAGCTTCCTGGATTTGCTCAGGCGTGGCGCGTGGCAGGGAGTCAATGTTCCTTGTCACCATGCGGTCAAGTTCTTCCTCGGTGACGGGCGGCGCTTCCTCAATCTCGAGTTCAGGTGTGTGCACGACCGTATTGTATCCCAGCGCAATAAATTAGGCATTTGATGCAGTCCAACCATTTCATGCAATCAGACATTGCATGAAATCCCAAGTTGTCCAACACGCACAAAACCGATTTGATGCAGTCAGAAACCACAGCATGAACCTCGAGCCATTCCAAAAGCAAAGTGATGGTTCAGTTATCGCTTTCGCGGAGGGGCGAAATTGATTTGTGAAACTCGAGGGGATGACCTCGATTCAATCGAACCCACATTCCCGCCCCCGAGAATGTGGGTGCTATACGGTACTCTCGAGCCTACAAGCTCATGTCGCAAACTTGGGCAGCCTGAACCAACAGCGCAAACAATTTCAAAGCTTTGCGAGTCCCGTGCCCGTCGTCGTCAACGAGCACGAACCGTTTTGCAAGCTTTGGCGGGTTCGGTGTCGGCGGGTTGTTCAGGTCACTCGAGATTTGAAACGCCGCCAGCCAGGTCACAAATTCATCCCAGCCGCCCAGACCGTTGATGAGGTCAATCAGGCGCGGGTCTTCTGGCATCACGGGGTTTGTTTCGGCTTCGACAAGCGCCGCCGCCAAACTCGGATTCTCACGCGCAGCACGCTCGAGGTCAACCGCGTGCAAGTCAAACTTTTCGTCAGGTTGACGGGTTTTCAAAACCCGAGGTGCCCCCGTTGTGGGCGCAAGCAGGGTCACGTTCGAGAGTTGTTCAAACCGCTTCACCAAATCTCGAGCACTGGCTTGGGTGATCTTGCCACTCGTGGGCAACGCTTGGATCAGGCTCTCAATTTCTGAACTCGAGATTCTGTCTTGCAGCAGCGCCGAGGCAAACACAGACCGCGCCGCGAAACCTAGTTTGTTCATATCCCCAGACTCGAGCGCCGGACACGAACGTAAACCCAGGGTGAACGCCATCCACTTTCTAGCGTTTTGGGTGGACATACAGCCGCCCAAGTGATTTTCAATCCAGTGATCGAGGGCATAATCTTCGTTCCCGAGCAATGCGCGAGCCTCGAGCAACGCGCCGCCCACGACTCTCACAGTCTCGAGCATGTCGGACTCGAGGGTGTGAATCGAAATCTGAATTGAATCCCGCAGTGAGGTCAACCGTGCCGCATCATCTTGTACCACTGCCACAATAGGTTTTTTCATTTCTCGAGCTTCAAGCTTGGGGCGGTTACGAACGCAGGCAACACCGAAAGCGGAATGTTGGCGCGACTCCCAAAACCAACACCAGACCTTTCAGGAACTTTAGCCGCCAAGTGTGGTGGTAGACCCATCACCCGAGCGGCAAGGGCAGCTTTGGTGTAACCCGCCAGCGGCACAGGTTCAGTCAACCTGTAACACCAATCTGAAACCGACCAGCGCCCCCACAGTGGGATTGGTGTACGGTCAATCAAAAGCAAAGCCCTTCGAGGGTCTTGAGGGTCTTCCCTGACAACCTTGGCATGATAAAGTTCGGCGTCAAGGGCGCGTACCACCACACTCAACCGAGGACGTGCTTGAAACTCAACACCAACATTTTTCAGGTAAGCGTAAATTTTCCCACTGGGGATGCACATTCCGTTGTTTGGATCAACCTCAACCTCAGTGATCGTCCTCGAGCCACGCCTAAAGAGCGCGTTCAAAAGGTGCGCTTTGGAGACGGGCAACTGCCAGAACAATTGGGCATCACGAGGAACTTTGTCACACGCTTTCTTCCAAGCAACCGGATCATCACCCTCAATAAACACGGGCGGCGTTGGACGAAGTGACCGAATGTACCCCACGCTATCCGAAAATGAGACGCCCTCGAGTTGCAAGACGCGCAATTCCCGCATGATCTCAGGAAACTCTTGCGGGTTCAACCACTCCCCAAACGGGTCAAGCTCAGTTAAGTTAAGGTCGGTCCAATGCACTCGAGCAACGAACACCCGCCAGCAGACAGAAATCTCGAGCCTTAAAACAAGCTCGAGATTTCAATGGTTATCCGGATTTAATCGTCGTCTATGTCTTCCGCCGATTTCTCTGGCAATGGATCGAAAACTATACCCGCTCGAATTGGGGCAAAAATTTCTTTTTGAATACGAATTTCAAATAAGTCCAATTTCTCTGGGTCATCCATGATGTCCCAGATGATTTCCCTTAGCATCTTTGTCCAAGCACCAAAAGATTCAACTGCTCGGTCATGAGCCGTTTTCACACGAATATCAGCCCTGATTTTCGCCGCGTTCAACACGAGACTCGAGGAATCCTGAACTCGAGAGAGCCAGGAATCAAGCGAGCTTTGTAGTCCTCGAGCCTCAGAAATCAAAGCCCGTGCAAGTTGGAGGTCTTCGGGCGTTGATGGTCTTAAATCTTTCACGTGCTCGAGAAGTCCCTCAAGGTCTTTTGAAGCCTGCTGACGGGCGTCAGATTGCTCGAGTAGAAACCATAGCGCCGCTTTGAGCGTGGCAATTTCTCGGTCGGTACTTTTGAGACTTCCAGAAGCTTCGACTTCAGAAATCAGGTCATGGATGCTTTGCTTACCAGTTTTGCTGTACAGTCCATGAACGGCAGGGCGACCCGTTGGAAGTGCCAACCCAACTTTCTCTCGAGCCGCAAAACCCGCCCCATGCCGAGGGCAGACACTGAACCCTGTCCGTGCAGGATTCCCACATTGACGCCCGTCTTTTTTCACGCGTTGACAACGAGCACAAGACCCGCCGTTTGGTAGGGTCATGCGAGACTCGAGGTTTAACGGGTTGTCACTCATGGGCTTTAAACCGCTTGAGCTTTCCCCAACCCTGAGAAATCGCTCGCCCTCAGCTCGATTGCAATGAATGCCAGCGCGTTCCGTGCTCGAGTTTCTGCGCCATCCCCTTCAAAGACTGCCAGCGTTAACGAATCACCAGGCGTTGAGGTCAAACCCGTCATGATGTGCCAAGGCGCATTTTCAGCATCGGCAGGCAGAACCTCATGGACGATTTGAATACTCGATTGTGTCTCGAGGCAAATCAACTGTGTTTTTGAGGCATTCCAAACCCAAGTCATGCCAGACCCCCAGTGCTCGAGAATGCTTCGAGCCTGCTGTTCTGCAAGGTGACACTGGCAGCTACGCTATCAACTTGAGCGACCAGAACCGCCGATTGCGTCATTCGATCTGAGACTTCCAAACAAGCATTGAAGTCATCCGTTTTAAGGGCTTCACCCTCGAGTGCCGAAAAGACTTTCAAACCCAATTCAGACGCGACCCTTAAGGCTTTGGCGGCGTTTTGGTACGCTTCAAGCTCGAGTTTTAACAAACGGTTTATGGCTTTCTTGGGGATCTTGTGGTTCATGGCTTTCCTTCTTTCGGTATGGTTAAAATTCAGTCTGGTGTCACTCGCCGATGAATAACTCAAGCCTTTCATTGGATTGACGGGCGACACAGACCTTTGAGAACGCATAACTCGAGGCTGAATCAATCCTCAAGCAGCGATTCAAGCAGTGGGAGATACAACGCTTGCAGGTTATGCGGACACAGGAGAATCGTTGTTTGCAGGGCAACGCGGAATACAGCTTCAAGGCGTTCTGTTTCTCGAGCAATTGACAAAGCATGATCCATCAAATTTGACGGCAGGGACAGTCCAGCCCGTTCAAGTGCTTCACGCCAGGTCATGCCGTGCTGTCTCGAATGCCTCACACTCTCGAGTTGTTGCAGCCACGCGGCAGGGAACTCAGTCCCAACAAAGCCCAAACCGTGGCACAACGCAATGGCTTCAAGGCATTCTCGAGCTTCACGGTACGAACCAAAGTTGTACGCGTGAGTCGTCATCATGGCGGGAATGGTTTTCGGAGTTGGGGCGAGTATAACCATTGGCACATTGCCACCCTGCGCCTGTCGCTCTTGTGACGAGCGTTGCGTGAACAACACCTCGCGCCCACCAGGGAGGGCATCAAGTGCCATCTCGAGAATCAAAACCCGAGATTCAAGTTCAGTGAGGGACGACATTAAAACCCCGCACTTTCGGGGTCGGGTAGTCCACGCTCACCCCAAGAGAAAACCGTGTTCGGTGAGAGTTGCTCGAGGACGCCAACAATCGGGGCGATACCTTGCCTGAGAATGCTCAAATCTGCTCGAGCCTGGATCAGCACTTGAAGAGGATCAGCTTCGTCTTTTGAGCGGAAAGCCGTAAGTGACGGATCAGAAACCAATGACTTTAGCGATTTGTCGGCATCTCGAGCTTTACGAACCGCCACAGCCAGGGCTTCGGGAATTTTTCTGTCACCCATTAAACCCTTTGAAACCACAAATCCAAGAGATTCGAGTTTGGCAAAAATCTCTCGAGCTTGACGAGGACTACGATCAAGAAGCGCGGCAAAAGCATTTGTGTTTAATTGGCTCACCATTCAAGCTTGCAAACTTTGGCGGTGGTACTTGGCGGCGATATTCGGCAACGATTCGCGCATGGTGCGCGGTGAGTCTCACCGCTCAAGGTTGCACGGTTGCTGAATGAATATCGACAAAATATTGGAAGTGGGTCAACAAGAGCAAATCAGGCGCGACGTGCGAGACGCCCGAACCAATGCGAGCGCCGCACTACTGGGAATGCAGCAGTTGGACGAAAAACTGAACAGGGTTCTCAACAACAATCCCACAATGGCAAAAGCCCATGGCGGAGACCCTGGGGAGGTCTCGAGGTTAAAAACACAGATCAGGAGTCTCGAGGCACGACTTGCCCAACTCGAGCAAGGTCAAACACGTCACGCGACCAGGCTGGACAAGCACCTGACCCGCTCTAAGGCACATGGCGCACGCCTTGGGCATCTCGAGAGTACCGTGCTTGCGCCAATGGCAAAAGCCGCCGAAGCAAAACAAGAAAAACGTCTCGAGCAATTCGCGTTTGAATCGCAAAGCAAAGAAATCCTTGCCAAAGCTGAAAATGTGATGGATAGCTTGGGTTTTGGCACTGTTGTCGAGTTTTTGAGATACGGAATGCTCGAGGAAGCCCAAACCGCAGTCAACGAAACGGAACAAGAAGCTCGAGAAATCGCTGAAGCCAAAGCTGAAGCCGCACGAGATCAAAAACGAATGGGGTGGTAAGGCATGGCAGATAAAACAATCGAAATTGGTTTAAATGCCAAACTGAACGTGCAAACCTCTGGCACGGAAAGCCTTGAGACGCTCAAAACCCGAGCTTTAGCCGCCAGCGACGCGATTAAAACACTGTCTGAAAGCGGTGATGACCAACTCATCGAACTCTCCACACAGATGGAACGCGCCGCCAAAGGTATTGCCTCGAGCCTGGACGCCATGAAAGACATGGCGCAAAAAATGGGTACGGTACAAAACTCAATCCCAACCCAACGCGCCCAACAACCAACGGCATACCAACAGGCAGATCAACGCGCACGAGTCGAATTAAACCGTATGGATGATGGTTTCTCAGTGGTTGCTGCCGATCCTGAACTGTCCAAATTGATTGCAGATGGTAAAGCCGCACGAGCGCAAAATACCCACCCGAACCTCAACCTTGACCGGACACAACCGAACTCCGAAGCGGCAAAAGTTCCAACACGATTAGACCCACTCAACACTCAAGCCCAAACTTTGCCTTTAAATCCTCAAGCCCAAGCACGCCTTGACCAATTAACTCAACTGGGCAACCAAGCTCAAGGCACACCCTCAAATCAGAGTTTGCAAAAACTGAAAATGGGTGTACAAAACCTCAATCCAGCCCTTGCAGCCGTACAACTCCCCAGCGATGCCGCACGACTCCAAGCAAGGCTTGACCGACTCGAGATTCACGCTCAACAAGCCCAAGCCGCAGGTCACAACACCGACAAAGAAACAGCCGCACTGCAACAAGCCGCCAAAGCCCTTGATGCCATTCGAGAGCGCTTCAAGACCCTGCCAGCAGGCGGTACGGGAGGCGGAGGCATCCCACCCAAACCACCAACCCCACCCTCAAGCGATGGTGAAGGCGAACCAAGCAAGTTCAAGCAGTTCATGGATCGAATCAAGAACATGTACGCCCAAGACGCTTCTCGAGGCATTGCAGGCGGCGCTCGAGCGTTGGGCGGTTCGGGCGCGGGTGAGGCGGTCATGGGCGGTCTTGGGATGCTTGAGGGCGCGAGTGCGGTACTCGCCCCGCTTGCCATTGGTGCAGCCGTCATCACCGGATTTAACGCAGCGACCAACGCGCTCACCAGCGCCAACGCGCCAGGACGGAACGAACTGACCGCATCGGCAGATTTAGCACGTCAGTATGGGTATTCAGGCAATCCAAACCGTTTGTTCAGAGATCAAACGGGCATGAGCAACCCAGAGCTGTTGAAATACAATTATTCCGCTCGAGACGCCGCTCGAGTCGCCAGCATTTATGACCGACCAGGCAACATGCAACGCGACACGGTAGACATTCTCAAATTCTCCCGAACCACAGGACTTGACGAATCTCGAGTGGCAGGCGTGGCGAGGGCGTTCAGTGTCGGCGGCGCAACCAATCAAACCCAGAACCTCGAGACTTTAAAACTTGCCCTTGCTGAAGGTCTGAAACTTGGTATTTCCCAAAGCCAAACCATGCAAAACATGCTGTCCTACGCGGAGAGCAATTACCGTCAAGGGCGCACTGTGACCAGCCAAGGCGTTGCCTATCAAGCCAGTTTGTTAAAAGCCCTTGGTGACACAGGCAACCCTCTCTTAAAAGGCGCAGGCGGCGCGAGTGTAGCCGAGAAGATCACCAACCTCACCACAGGCAACGGCGACCTCAGTCAACAACTCATCCTTGGCAATCGTTTGGGCGGTGCTCCCAGCGCCAAAGAACTCAACCTGACAGGCAATCAAGCCATTGCTTACGAAAAACTCAGGAAATCAAGCCCAGTCCAAGCTTTGCAAATGGCGCTCGAGATTGCCAAATCGGGACGCGCCCCAGCGTTCAATCAAAAACTGATGGAAGCCACCATAGGCGCTTACGGCAATGACCCAAGTGTGCTTGACGCCGTGCTAAAAAGTTCAGGATTCAGCGCTGAAGAACGCCTTTCCCTCGAGAATGGTGGGTTACGTGGTGTTGCAAACCGAACCAATGCCAACATCCCAAGGTACAAGGCAGGGCAAGCCCTCGGGCGAGATGAGCAAGGCAAAAACCCTTATGAATTCTCGAGCCGTCGCCAAGCGGTACTAGACGCGGAATCAGAATACAAAGCCCAAATCTCGAGTGTTTACGCCCTTGGAGGTCTTGAGGAACAAGCCCGAAGCCTTAGAAACACGTTTAGAGACTTGGGGACAACCATCGGGAATTTCATCGGCAAAGCCGCAAACCGCCCCGATCCGTTCGGGAACTCGAGTTATGGCGGTTTTGCTGGACAACAAACAAACCTTTGGGCTGGACGCCTGCCTGATGGAAGTGTTGTTCCAAATTCCGTTGCAGATTTTACCAATCCAAACCCGAGAATTGCAGCAGAAACCAGATCAAGACTCGAGAATTATCTGAAAACATCGGGGGCTGACCGAGCAGCACTGCGACGAGTTGGGCTTGATCCAAACAATCCGATCCCTGCAAACATCAAAAAGGATGAACAACGCGACGCGTTCTTGGCAGACCTTCAACGGCGTGACCCGTACCAATATCAAACGCTGATGAGGGTCATTGACAACTCGAATGACCCCACCAACGTCACAAACTCGAGCATTAGCAACATGGGCGCAACCACGAGTTTTGACGTTGGAGAACAGTACAGCGCCGAAACTCGAGGCAAATTTCCAGGTTTACCAGTCCAACACCAAGGGCGTGACATCGTTGTGAACGGCGGCGAGGGCGCACCCGTCAAATCGCCGTTTAACGGCGTGGTGCTCCAGGCAGGCTCGAGCGCAGGCTACGGCAACAGCGTGGTTTTAGACCTCAGAAACGGCTATCACGTTATTTTCGGGCATTTTCAAAAGGTCAACGTCAGCAAAGGACAGCACATCAGCAAAGGGCAAGTCATCGGCTTTCAAGGAAGTACGGGCAATGCGACAGCGCCACACGTTCACATTGAAATCCGACGCGCCAAAGACAACGGCGCATTCAGTGGTCAAGCCATCACCAACCCTCAAGAATTTGATCAGGTTTTCGCCGCCAGCGTCAACGGAGTCGCCAGACTCCCCACATCACAAAACAACCCAGCTCCAGCAGGGAGGCTCGCCCAGTACGCCGCAAACAAAGGTTTTGAACCCAGTTTCACACAAGGCGTTCAAGCCATTTCTGCAAGCATGGGTGTTGCACCAAATGACCTGATGAGCGTGATCGGTTTTGAAACAATGGGCAGTTTTTCCGCCTCCGAAAACCGCACACCTGGAGTCATGGGCTTGATCCAATTCAACGCCGATGCCGCTCGAGCAATGGGAACAACCCAAGCCGCTCTTGGCAAAATGACCCGCACGCAACAACTCGAGTACGTTCAAAAGTACATGAATCGCAAGCAAGCCACTTACGGGACTCGAGGCAAGCCAGCAGGCACGATAGCCCAAGCCATCGCTCGAGGTGGAGGGGATAGCACTGATCTTTATACGGCTGTGATCGCGCCATACTATGCCGATGCGCCAGATTCAACCACGGTTTACAGCAAGACAGGCACGCCAGCCTCTCGAGCGGCGTACATGGCAAACGCCAAGAATTTCGACACGAACAAAGACGGCAAAATCACCAAAACCGAGTTGGGCGCAGCCATTACCAGATACCAGAAAGCTCAAGGTTTACAAGCCAGCGCTCAAAACTCGAGCCAGACCTTAGCGCGGGGCAATGCAACTGTGACCTTCTTGGGTCTGGACAACATTAAAATAACCGGATTGAATCCTCGAGCCGCCCAGCAATTTCAGAAGCACGTTAAAGGTCTTGCCGAAATCGCAGGAAATCCCAAAAGTTACAAAGGTGTTTAGTTTGTCACTGACAACAAAAAACACCCTGACTCGAGAATGGTCAGGGTGTTTTGATTTGGGTGTGAGTGTTCACACTGTCACGTTTTGTTACAGTGTGAAGGCTACGCCACCGCTCGAGGTAGAAGCAAAGCTCGTGCCGTCCCTTCGAGGCTATTTTCGTAAACAGAGCACGCGCTATCTTCCTCAAAACAAGCGACAATCGCCGTGTGAAACACGAACACTCGAGCCAGAAGCGTACTGCAAAGCCCATATTCAAGGGAGTTACAAAATTCAACCAAGGGCGTGATGTCATTCCAAACCAGATCGTCAAAACACTCGAAAAGTTCAGGAGGCAAAACCGCTTGTCCGACCTCAAAAAGCAAGCGTCGTGCAGCAAGCCCAAACGCTAAAAGTGCCTGTGTTGGTTCGGCTCGAGTCTCGAGCAGGACGATCATAGCAATCCCTTGGTCAAGCGTGATGCCGTAAACCTGATCGAAATGCGAATCTTGACCCACGCGATTCCGAACCCGTTCAAGGATTTCCTGACACCAAGCAAGGCGCTGAAAAGCTATGTCAGGGTCTTTGATTAATTGTTCGGGCTGCATGGCGTTGCTTTCCAGTACGGTGTGCAACGCACCTTCAACGACAGGAGTCATAGCATTTAAAGTTTCGTGGTCGTACCGCATTTTGGCGTTCTGTGCGTAAAAGTCAGTCATGGTTGTAAACCTTTCAGGAACTCGAGAAACAAAAGCTCGAGGGTGAGATTGTCCATGCTTTTGAGTTTGGTGGTGCGCCCGACCAGACCCGCCACGAATTAGCGGATGACGCTCGAGCGAACCGTGTGGATGACGGTGACGGAGTTCAACCGAACCCAGGCACGGCTCGAGGGTTTCAATTGAACCCTCGAGCTTGGGGCTTTTGTTTCGCTTGGATTTTTGTTTCAAGTTCCAGGAGTTTGGCAAATGCGTGAGTGTTACCCGTTTGAGCGCTTTTAATTAGATTGTCAAATCCGTATTTTTCGACTTGTGACAGATGTGGTTTCAGTGCCAAAAATCGTGTATCAATTTCGGGCGAAACAGTTGTGCTAGACGGAATCTTATTGGGTTTTACTGGCTCTAAACTTGGTATTTTAGAATGGAGAGGTTTTTCAAGTACACCAAGTTCATCAAGTACACTTTGCTGTGTGACACGGTTAGATTCGGGTGTACTTGGTGTGAACTTTGCTTGCGTTTCAGAATCAATGTTCACACCAAGTTCACTGCTATGTTCACTGCCTTTATCTTGTGTTTGACGCGGTTTGTTAACTTGTGTACTTTGTGAACTTGAAAAACCCTTCTGTTCTGAATCAGGCGGTTTTTCAGTGTTTTCCTTTTCGGTAGGCTCTCGAGTTAAGGTGATTTCGATACCGTCCCTCGAGCGGTCTTTCGTGTATTCAATACCCGCCGCTCGCAACACGGTCGCGTACCGCCGAAGGTCATCGCCCAATGCCTTTGGCGATTTTGGGAACTCCCTCGGGACATCGGGGGTCTCACTTTTCCCTCGTTTCGGAAAAAGCTCGAGAAGAGCCTCGAGCAATTTTTTGAATGTGCCAATCCAAGTGTCCTGCTCTGAAAGCAGTTCTATTACTTTTTGTGGCACGGGATGAGAATCAATCGCTGCGCTGTTTCCCATATTTCGCGCTTCGGCATAAGCCAACAAAAATTCACCAGGTTTAAGGTCAAGTGCTGATTCACAAGCTGTTACCCAGACGGCAAAATCTGCCATGCGTGGCAATTTATCGAGTTTTACAGTTGCTTTGTTTTTCAACGCTTGCGAAGCGGCTGTGAGCAATGCGCCAAGTACCCGAGGGGCAACCTTCAAAAACGCCGCTTCGATTTGTTCGAGTGGTTTGCGCCCAGTTTCTAAAATCAAAGGCAACTCGAGCAGAACGGCACGATCAAGCAAGTCTGGGCGAGTTGCGAGTTCTTCAATGCCTGTCAAAATTACGGGGCGCATTGCTTCGATAATTGTTTCTTCCGAGTCGGAGTACAATGTTCGCTTTCCAATGCCGCCACCGGTTGAAAGCCTGCAAAGCGCATCTGAAAGGGCTGGTGACACACTCGAGAGATTGTCAAAAGCCAGAATGTGGCTTCCTCGAGCGCCAATGATAAGGTCGTCCTCGTTTCGTGGCGCTGAACGAATTCCGCCCTCGGCAGGATCAATTAAATTTTTGATGAATCTGGCTGTTGTGGTTTTTGCTGTTCCCTGCTCGCCTAGCAAATTCAAAAGCGGATATGCGCCTTTGGGCATAAAGCAAGATGCCAACCAGCCAGCCAACAACGGATATTCATCCAACCCAAGATTTAAAACTGGGAGCAATTCTTTGACACTGCCACCCGTTACGGGCATTGGTAACGAGCGCAGTGATTTTGGTCGTTTGAAACGAACGGGCGGTAAATTCACCAACTTCCAACCGCTCGAGTCAATCTCAATTGCTGACCAGTCGGATGTACCTAAATCCAAATACAACCGCGTGTTGCCCTCGATTTCAGTCACCGCAAACCGCACAAAAACTTGATGCTCTTCACCTCGAAACCGAGCTTGACCTTCAAGTGCGCCGAGAGTGTCCTGGAGGGCTTGACCTCCAGGAGCTTTGTTTTCGAGATCGAAAAAAGTGCTCGAAAGCCAATCACGAAATGCTTTCGTTCGCAGTGCGTGCGTCTGCCTTACCCCATTTACAATGAGATCAGCGAATCCCTCACCATCAGGCGCATGAAACAAAGTCAAGTTCTCGAGCGCGAGTTTCACAAGTTTATCCGCCTGTGTCGGATTTGTTTGTTTCTCGTTGGACTGGCTGCTCAAATACGTTTTCCAGTCCGCCTTGAGGGGGTTTATGCTCACTTTTGAAGCTTCCGCAATTGCTTTAAGTACCGTTTCAATCTCCGTATTGTCGAGCGCCAAGCGGTATATTGCCTCGAATACAGTGATTTTGTGCTCTTCTAATTTCTCAGCAGTCGAAAGTTTAGTTGCCAGCTTCAGCAATGCCTTGAGATCGTTCAAAACAGGTTTCTTTGTCATTTCGTTGCCTCGTATTTAGCGCGGCGACGTTGAGCCAAACTCTGATTTTCAACTTTTGGCTTTGATTTTTCGGGGTCTGATTTTACGCCAAAAACCAAAGGGCGCAAGGCATCCGCGAACCAACCCGCCAAACTCGAGAGTGCCAATTCACTCTCGGGGTTTTGAGCACCATTAGGATGCCAAAGACGCGTATGTGCGGTCTGTGCGCCTTGGTGCAGTCGCCGCAGAGTCGCAGGCATATGAGGCGGATCGCTGCTCTCAATGGCTTTGGTGATGGCTTGCGGTAAGCCAGCGCCCAAGGGCTGCCAACCGCTCGAGCGCAATTCTTGCCAGCTTGAAAAGAAACACGGATCAGCATTCGGGTGATCGCGTCTGTATTCGCGCTCGAGGCGTTCCTGCTCAGTTTCTCGAGTGAATTGATGAGGTCGTTCGGGTGCATTGAACAAGTCTTTCAACTCGAGATTCACGGCTGTCAATACATCGGTAGTTTTGCAACCTGCAAAGCAATACACCAGGATTCGATCATCAGCAAGCCGCACACTTAAGCTCGAGGTGCGATCTTGGTGAGCGGGGCATCGCGCCAACCATCGCCCTGATCCATTGGGACGCACATTGTCCAGACGCTCGAGCAACAAATCAGCGTTTAGCATGGTTTACTCGCTTTGCGCCCACCACGAACGCGAGATCATCACCGCTCGAACGTGGTACACTTGCGCCAGCTCCCGAACCGTCCACGCCAGGGCGGTTCATTTAATTTGCCTCGCTCAATGCGGCATCGATGTACGCATCCAGCGCCTTGCGTGGCACGCGCATGTTTGCGCCGACACGAATCACTTTGATTTTGCCAGCATGAACAAGCTTATAAAAGCTGTCGCGCCCGATGCCGAGCAACTTTGCTGCATTTTGCGGATTAAGCGTCAATGGCTCGAGTTGGGCGCGGAGTGTCGTTTTTGCGGCGGAGTGTACTGTATTAGCATCTCTCATATTTTTGCCTCCATTGCGTGACTGTGATACACTTAGCTATCTCGCTGTGTATTATTTCAGCCTAAAGAGGAGTGCGGTGAGAGAACCAATTAGAGGGAAGTGTCATTTTTGTTCTCAGAAAAGCAGGTTTTAAAACTCCTTGAGCTTCCAAATACCCGCCCAGAGGTACGCCAGAACATCGTCAAATACATCAAAGCCCTGCAAACACTTCAAGATCAAGATGTAAAGAAGACAACCGCACAACTTGCGACAGTTGCAAAATTAAAAAACGCCAGGACATTCCAGCGACTCTTAGAAGAAGCCGATTGGGATGACGGTGCAGTTTGGAATGAACACGCGAGAATTCTTAAACCGAACGACGTGAAACGTCCGCAAGCAACAGTTCACATACACCAGCAACAAATCAGAACTCGAGCAAAATATGGAACTCAAGTTCTCAATATTGCAATCCTGTGCTTTAAAACAGAGGCATTGATTTTGAAGTGCTCTCTCGAGATCAAGGAAGATTTAATTCATTGGGCAAAGCAGCAGGGGTTCAGAAATCAGTCGGTCATATCAGGTACGAATCAGGAACGCATAAAAGAATTGGTACAACAGATGATCCATTTTGGAATCACCGATATACAAGCCCGTTCGGACAAGGCTTGGAGTCGGCATACGTTACTTTGTGTGCTGGGCGCTGCCATTAAAAGCGTGAATTTGCAAATTAAACCAAAAGAAATTCCAGTTAAACGGAAATACGAAAGGGTCATCAGCGCTGACGAACATCTAAAACTTGATATTCAGAATGCAGAACGTTTAAACCCCGAGTTCGGTAGAAAATTACGGGAAACCGTTCAGAATTCGTCAGATGTTGCTCAAATGGGAAGTTCTGAAATGATGGATGCTTTTGGCGGTTTCAATAATTTTTTGAAATGGGTGTTGATTTTTAAATTAAGCAATGATCCTACCCTCCCCCCAGGTGTAGGGTTTCCAGGTGTGGCACTGGAGTTAGGTCTTGTTGATGAACATGGGCGCGGCACGAAAAAAGCGGTCAAGACGGTGGCATTGTTGCTCGAGATGGCTCGAGAGATGGGCGTGTTGTTGTGATCCGGTAGTTCTTTTTTCGTTCGCTATTCGTTCGCTATAGCCATAGGGCAACCCAGGACAGGAAAGGACGAAACAGTTAAGAGTGTTGTCAAAGACATACAGTTTAGTTTGATAAAGCATCGGACAATATCCCTTTTTAGTGCCTGAAAATCGTAGTGTCGGCAGTTCAATTCTGCCCTTTGGCACCAAAAAAGAACCCCGTGATGAACGGGGTTCTTTTGATTCTCGAGGTTTCTGATGTTTAGACGCTTGAGAATCAAAACTGCGTACTGACCAACATGATGTGTCGTCGCTTGAAATTGAATTAAGGAGAATCCAATTGATTATGATAGAAAATGTGGGTTTAGCAAGAGTGATAACTGGACGACACCTTTTCCATAAACTTGCAGGGATTTACTGTTTGGGATTACGCCTTGTCCTAAGTGTATAGTGAGAAGCATAAGGTAATTCAAAAAGGAGATGTATGAAAAAATGGTTTCAGCTCGCAATGCTTGCACTTTTCTTGACGGTTTTTCAAACATCTGCTCAAACTGCAACGGGGAAATGGGAATATAGCATAAGCACAGACCCTTTCACCGATGCAAAAAAAGAAATCTTGATTTTAAACTCCAACGAATCAGATCGAACAGCTTTTGTTTTTCGTTGCAATAATGCCGAATTGGAAATTTTTATTTCCACTAATGCGTTTTTAAATTCTAAAGACTCCGTTGGCGCGATCTACCGCTTTGATAAAAACACGACCAGCAACCCGCAACAATGGGAGATCAGCACTTCTGGAACGGCGGCGTTTGTCCCTAAAAATTTGTTCAAGAAATTCGTGCAAGAAAGCTTAAGCGCCAAAACATTTATTATTCGCCTCACAAAATACAATGGTGAAAATCTGACTTACTCTTTTGACTGGGCTGGTTTTGACACGGCATCTTTGCAAATGTCATGCCTGCGCCCACTCACCGCCAAACCAGAAATTATTGTCTCGAGCTTCACCTGGGAAGAAGTCAACAACGGTTACGCCAAGGTCGAAGGGGTTTTCACAAACTCGAGCGGACGCTTGCTCAAAGGCTTGAAACTCAAAATCTCTTTTTTTGAAGAGCGCGGCTTGCTCCTGAAGGACAAACAGATCAACCTGAAAAACCTCGAAGCTGGAGCCAGCAGTGACTTCAACGCTAGGGTCAGGGTTGAACCCTTCGCCTACTGCGAACTGAGTTTTGAAGATTCAAGCGGCAAACTTGTCACCAAACTGCCTTAACACGTAACGCTTAAACATGGAGAATCCTGAAAAAGATTTTACTACTTGCTTTTCTTACTGTCACCTTAAGCATCATTCCAACTCGAGTGCGTCACCAAGCAAAGCTTTCATTCCCGTTTGAATCGGTTTGAATTCCTTGACGCTCAGTTTCCCCAGTTTGCCTTTGACCCTTGCCGTATCAAGCACCATCAACTGGTACACCAATGCGGTACTCTCGAGCGGTAAACCGCCTTGTCCAGCCGCAATGGTTGGAAACAGTACGCCCGTAAACGCAGTTTTGCTGATCGGAATAACTTGAATCACATCGTATGGAATGTTTTGCACACGGCTTGGAACACCAACCACCACAACAGGTCTGTTGCCTTCTTGCTCGTGTCCATGTGGGTCCCTTACGGGGAGTGTCGCCCAGAGGATTTCTCGGATTTGAAATTTAGTTTCTGGCATGTTTGCCTTTTAAGGGTTGTACCGCCAGACTGGTTTGCTGAAGCCAAGCGTTCAATTCTTCTGTGCTGACGGTGCTTTCGGCAGCGTGTAATGCTTTTGCCGTATCCTCGAGATTGGCGTTGACGCTAGTCTGTTCTGGTTCGGGTGTTTCGATCACCTCGAACAAGTCATTCGGTGTGACGGTTTGCCCAGTCAGACGACGCAACGCGCCAATCAACTTTGCCAGGGTTTCTCTCGAGACATTTTTTGCACCTTCATCTCGAATCAACGTGTAAAGATTTGGCGGTGATATGCCCGCCTCGAGCGCGAGTTTATGGGTTGATATCGAATTTTCTTCGAGGTAAGGTTTGAGTTTCCATTGAATTTGCGTCATGACACTATATTACATGACAAACAGTGACTTTGGATATATTACGAACTCGAGAATCCCCGTGCCACAAAAATCCCCAGCAACACCGCCAAAAACCCGAGCACCAAATTCCCCAAAACGTAAATGATCCCCTCGAGATTCGCGCCTTTGACAAACAACGCATGAGTCTCGAGTTCAAAGGTTGAAAAAGTCGTGAAGGCACTGCAAAATCCTGTGCCAATCAACAAGCGCCAATCGTCACTGACTCGGTTTTGCAGCGCGAGCGAGGTAATCCAACTTAAAATAAACGACCCCAAAACGTTGATCACCAGGGTTGCTAACGGGAAGCTCGAGCTTGCGCCAAACCAATTTTTGAATGCCAAACCCAGCCCGTACCGCGCCAGCGTTCCAAAGCCTCCTGCAATCATGATGGCAAGCACTTTCATTCCTGTCACCAATCCCGTTGACGGTAACTGACCGCCTCGGCAATGTGCGTCTCGAGAATGGTTTCAACCCCTGCCAGGTCGGCAATGGTTCTCGCCACGCGAAGCACACGGTCAAACCCGCGCCCCGAAAGCCCCAGTTGTTTGGCGGCGGCTCGCATAAAGTTTTCAGGTCCAAGCTCGAGTTTGGCGTGTTGCCTTAAAGCCTTCCCGACCAGATGCGCGTTGGCGGTGCCTTGTCTGGCTTGCATGGTGGCTCTGGCTTTCAAAACTCGGGCGCGAACCTCGGTGGTGCTTTCACCTTCGGGCGCTCGAGTCAGTTCGTCGGCGGAGAGCTTTTGGACGTTGACCACAAGGTCAATTCTGTCCAGAAGGGGTCCCGAAAGTTTTGCCAGGTAACGCCGTTGCGCGGGGTGTGAGGCGTCCATCCATTCACCGTTTGGGCTTGGGTTCATGGCGGCAATCAATTGAAAACCTGCGGGGAAGGTCACGCTGGCTCGAGCGCGAGAGATGGTGACCTCCCGATCTTCAAGTGGCTGCCGTAAAGCTTCTAAGGCGTCCCTCGAGAATTCAGGGAATTCGTCTAAGAATAAAATTCCGTTGTGCGCCAGACTGACCTCGCCAGGTTTCGGGATGCTGCCGCCACCGATCAGACCAGCGTCGGACACGCCAAAGTGAGGGTTTCTGAATGGCGCGATCCGAACCAGTCCTTTGGGTTGTCTTCCAGCACTGGAATGAATTCTGGTGACTTCAAGCGCCTCACGGTCTGAAAGCAGTGGCAACAAGCCCACAGCGCGACGTGCCAGCATGGTTTTTCCCGAACCGGGAGGTCCAATCAGCAGTAAATTATGATGACCCGCAATGCTGATCTCGAGCGCCCGTTTGCCCTGCATCTGCCCTTTGATGTCTGCCAAATCGAGCAGGGTGTCAGGGTCAGGCTCGAGCATGACGGGTTTACTCGGCTCGAGTTTTTCTTGTCCGGTCAAGTGCCGCACGGCTTGTTTTAAGTTGCTCGGGCAGAAGACTTCGATGCCTTCGATTACGGCGGCTTCGGTGGCATTTTCGGGCGGTAGCATCACGGCTTTGTAACCGTTTTGGGCGGCTGCCAGCGCAATATTGATCGCGCCGTTGATCGGGCGAATCGTGCCGTCGAGCGCCAGTTCGCCAGCGCAGAGCATTTTATTTAAAACCTCGAGTGGCACTTCCCCCTGGGTTGCCAGAATCCCGAGCGCCATCGGTAAATCAAAACTCGAGCCTTCCTTGCGCACGTCGGCTGGGGCAAGGTTGGCAGTGATTCTCGAGCCTGAAGGAAAGGGCAAACCAGAGTTTTTGATGGCGGCGCGAATCCGTTCTCTGGCTTCCTGAACGGCGGTGTCCGCCAGTCCGACGACCATGAACATGGGCATTCCCGCGCTCACATCCACCTCGACTTCGACGATGGTGGCGTTGACTCCGATGATGGTGGCGGCGAATCCTTTGGCGAGCACAGCAAAGTATACCTGGCGAGCGAAACTCGAGGGTCGGAGTTTGAACTTCTCGAGCTAGCCCAGATTCTTCGGGCAGGATTAATTTCCCAAATACCTTGTCTCGAGTGGTGTTTCAGTGATCCTGTCAGCTTCAAGTTCGATTCGGTACGCTCGAGCCGTCGGTCTGGAACTGACGACACACTCGAGGTTGTCATTCACAAAATGGAGCGCTGCTCCGTCGTCGGCAGCAAAACCATTTTGAATCCGTCCCTCGAGCATGAATTGATGCAACTTGGGGCGGCGGTTTGCTTCACCGTCGTAATGCGGGGTCATTGAACCCTTCAGCCATCCCAGGCACGGCAGCACGCCGAGTTCACGCCCGACACTGTCGGTGCTGCCCTCCTGAAACCAGCAAATTGCGCCCGCCGAAAGTCCAGCCAACACCGTGCCACGTTCATACACAGCTCGCAGCAACGGCTCGAGATTCCATTCGCGCCACAGTGCCAGGGCATTTTTGGTGTTGCCACCACTGAAGTAAAGCACGTCTTGTTTTGCCAGAAACGACTCGAGGTCTTCAGTCCAGGTGTGAGGGTTGAACAAACTCAAATGGCTCGGTTGGCACTCGAGTTTGTTGAAAGCGGCGTAGAAACGCTCGACATAACCCGCGCTGTCACCGCTGGCGGTTGGCACAAAACACACTTTGGGTTTCTCGAGCTGGCTGGCGTTCAGGATGTACTGGTCGAGAAGCGGATTTTCGGCTTCCATCGAGAAACCGCCGCCGCCCATTGCAATGATTTGGCGTTTCATGGGGTTGGCAAGGTGGTGATTGCCCCGTTGGCATCTTTTAAGGTCACGCGGAAACCACCCTCCACCCGGTCAACCCGGCACGATTGCACCGCGTCGCTCGAGGGTACGGCGTGAGTCCCTGCGGTGTAGCCGCTCGAGCAGTCGGTGGGCGGGGTTTGTTGGGTTTCGGTATTGTATTTTTGTGCCGTCTCGAGCACCTCTTTTGCATAAGTATCAACGGCTGAAACTGGAGCGCTCGGGTTTGCACTCGCGGCATCTGGAGTGCTTGCCCTCGAACCGTCGCTTGATGGCGTGCTGCTCGGCGCGGGAGTGCCTGTTGTGGGCATGTTTGAATCTGCGCTCGAGTTGCCAGAATCCATGCTCGAGTCTGGTGTACTGGTACTCGAGTCTGGTGTTATTGGTGTGGTCGCACTCGAGTCGGGGGTTGTAATGCTGGTGTTGCCTGTTGCGTTCTCGAGTACGGCTTTGATGCTGTCCAGTTGCACTTTTAAGGTGTCACGCTCTTTGGTGACAGTCTCGAGTTGGGTTTTGAGATCGCTATTTTCTTTTTTAAGATTTTCAGTCTCTGGGCTGCTGCAAGCGACAAACATCAACGCAACAAAAAGGGCAAGAATCATTTTCATGCCATCAGTATACGCGAGACTCGAGTTTGCAATTCCCTTGCGAGTCACGCTTTTGTCACCACTTATCGAATGATCTGCCAGCCGCGTTTGAGTGCCAGTCGCTCGAGTTTGGCTTCGGTCGGAATCACCACCGGATTTCGTGCCATCTCGAGCATCGGAAGGTCGGGCATGGTATCGCCAAAGGCTGCCTCGAGTGGTTCTGAACGAATGGCGGCTTGCAGGCTGGCGGCTTTGACTTCGCCGACGTTGACTTCGCCCGATATTTTACCGGTCAGTTTCCCCGTAATCATCTCGAGCTTCGTGCCGATCACCTCAAAGCCACCCAAGTTCGGGCTGCACCTTTTGGCAAACACCTCGAGCACGGGTTGGTACGTTCCCGAAGCCAGAATCACCCTCGCGCCCTCGGATTTGCAAGTCTCGAGTACCGCTAGCACATTTTTGCGGCGTTTGTCCCAGAGTTCGTGTTCGACCACCCATTCTGCCGCCTCGAGAAATTCGCCGTAATATGTGCCGCCAAACAAACCCAGCAAGTCCGCAATCCAACGGTTTTGAAACTCGCGCCTGTTCAGTCCGGCGCGTGCCAGCAAAGCCATTGGAAACCTCGAGTTAAAAAATTTTCGGTACGCCCGAGATTTACCGTTGCGCTCGAGATACCTGGCAATGCCCTTCCAGGTTTCGCCAGTCGTTAATGTGCCTTCCAGGTCGCTGGCAACAATGATTCTGCTTGGTTTCATTTTGCCCCTGGAATGATTGCCAACGTACATCTGGATATACAAACCATTTTATCGTTTTGATCTTTGATCTCGACTTGCCAAACGTGCGTGGTGCGACCCTTATGGATTGGTGTGGCGGTGGCGGTCACAATTCCGTCACGCACGCCGCGCAAGTGGTTGGCATTGATTTCCAGACCAACCGCTGTCATGCCTTGATCGGCAACACTTAAAAACGCGCCTGTGCTGGCAACGGTTTCTGCCAGGGCAACACTCGCACCGCCGTGCAGCAAACCAAATGGTTGATGAACTTTGGGCGTCACGGGCATGGTTGCCACGACTTTTTCAGGACTTGCCTCGAGAAATTCGATTTCGAGGGTTTTGACCAGTGTTTGGTTCTGAAACAGCATTTGGTTCATACATAAACCTCCAGTGGTTTGGCTCGCAGCACGTAACCGAAAAATTGTTGACGTTCGACAAATCCCAATTGTTCGTACACGCCTATCGCTTTTTCGTTGTGTGACATGACATGCAAGAACGGCATTTCACCTCCAGCCAGAATATCTTGGCAAAGTTTGGTCATGAGCGCTTGGGCAAAGCCTTGACCCCGAAAGTCTGGGTGCGTGCAAACCGAACTGACCTCACAGTAACCTGGCAGGTGAAATCGCTCACCGGTCATGGCAACCAACTGCTGTTCAACGCGGATTCCCCAAAACTGCCCCAATTCAATGGTGCGTCTTGCAAACGGACCTGGCTTGGTTAGTTCGATCAACTCGAGCATGTCTGGTACATCCGCTGGCGTCAATTCATGAAGCTCGAGCTTTGGCGATGGCTTGAGGTTTTGGCAAATCATTTGCCTGATCTCGAGCGTGGTTAAGAGTTTGAGGTTGTCGGGCAATTTTATTTGTTGTGGTGTAAACAAAGCAATTGTGGCATGGTTGGCGATCAGCAATTGCGCTAAACCTTCAAGATTTTCGGGCGTCGGGGATTTAATCGCGCCAAAACGTCCCACTTCACTTGCTAAGATTTTGGCGTGTGCATTTTGAATGGCAAAGTCTTTTTGATGGGTCGCCAAGGCGTGCCAGATTGGGTTGTCCAACATCTCAAAATTCATTTTGTGCCTGGTAATGCAAAGACAAAACAGGTGGTCGAGCCGTGGGCGTACAATTTGCCGTCGTCGCGTCCGTACAATTTGGCTTCGGCGGTGGCAAGGCTTTTACCCACATGAACAATTTTGCCCTCTGCCCGCACGAAACCAGTCGTATCGGTCATGGCTCGGACGTAATTGACTTTCAATTCGACGGTCGTGTACCCCTGCCCCGCCTCGAGTGTGGACTGAATGCTGCAACCCAAAACGGTGTCCAACATGGCTGCCGCATAACCGCCGTGAACGCTGCCGATGGGGTTAAAAACAAATTGCTTGGGTTCGCCCTCAAAGACCACGCGTCCAGCCTCGAGTTCGACTGGGTGAAAATCGAGGGTGCTGGCGATGGGCGAGCCAGCGAATTCGCCTGAAAATACTTTTTTCAGGTACTCGAGTCCAGAATGGGTCGCCAATTCAGCTAGTTTCATGCGCCTGGTGTCGTAATCATAAGTTCGTGTGGTTCGTTGTTCTTCCATGAATTTCCTTTTCAGACCGATTGGTTTTGTTATGTTTTTAAACTTTGAAAATGATTCTCGAGAAAACCGACCGCGATTCGGATGTGCGAGCCGTCACGGCAGACCTTGGACATCATGACCGCACCCTCGAGCACTGATAGCATGATGGTGGCGAGCATGGCGGCATCTGTGCCAGCTTTAAACTCGCCCAACGCCACACCTTTTTCGATGATTCCCTGAATTCTGGTGCGCCAACCCGTCAAGACCAGCCTCGTGCGCTGGCGCAACGGTTCGTTGGAGTCGTCACTTTCAATTGCGGCATTTAACACTGGGCAACCACCAAGCAACACAGGATTGCGGATAAACTCGAGGAACACGTGCATGATGGCACTCAATCGATCTAGTGCTGAGACCCGTTGCTCGAGCGCTACCGCAAAACGGCTTTCGATCAACGAAACCGCATAATCAAA
>JAYTKL010000109.1:0-2481 GCA_043730305.1 Deinococcales bacterium
TGCGGCTCTGGCAGCTTCTTCGGCAACAACTTTGGTCAGGCTGTAATAATTGCTTGGGTTGGGCGTGTCTGTCTCGAGGTAATTGCCGCGTTCGCCGTCAAAAACGTAATCGCTGGAAATGTGAACCATTCGCGCACCAAGTGCGTTGGCGGCTCGAGCGACGTTGCGAGTGCCTTCGACGTTGATTTTCCAGCACAAGTCCTTTTGCTGTTCGGCGCTTGCAACGTCCGTATAGGCGGCAAGATGAAGCACAACACTGGGTTTGAAAGACTCGAGAAACGTCAATAGTTTCTCAGGCTCGAGAATGTTGACTTGGCTGCTTGGAGGAGCTTGTACCGTCCAGTTTGCGTCTTTCAAAAGGGGGATCAAGCTCGAACCCATCCTGCCTGAACCACCGGTGATGAAAATTTTTTTTTCTAAACTCACAACTTAGGATTTTAACATCTATTGCATGATAGCTTTGGTAAACGGAGGTCTTCATGAAAGGTTTAATTCCAGCCGCAGGTCTGGGGACTCGGTTGCGCCCGCTCACCTACACCATTCCAAAGCCACTGTTAAACGTCGCAAACAAACCCATTATTGTCTACGCCATCGAGGCACTGCGCGAGGCGGGCATCTTTGAGATTGGTCTGATCGTCTCCGATCTGGTGCGTGCCGCGCTCGAGAAAGAATCGCTCGAGGTTGAGGGCGTGAGCTTGTCTTACATCCGTCAGGCGGAGCAACTTGGCACGGCGCACGCGGTCAAACAGGCGAGTGATTGGCTGGCTGGTGAGGATTTTTGCGTGTTCTTGGGCGATAATTTGTTTGAACACGGCATCTCGAGGTTTGTTGAAGCCTTTAACACGGGTGGTTATGACGCGGTGATTCCATTGGTGAGCGTGGCAAATCCCAAAGAATTCGGTGTGGCGGTGCTGGACGATTCAGGGCGCATCAAAAAACTGGTCGAAAAACCCGAGATTCCGCCCTCAAATTTGGCGGTGGCGGGCGTTTATGTCCTTAAAAACAGCATCCTCGAGATTATTGACAATCTCAAACTCTCAGCCAAAGGTGAGTATGTTTTAACCGAAGCCGTCGAGTTGCTGGTCGAAAAAGGCAACGTTTACGGGCTTGAAGTTGAGGGATGGTGGAAGGATACCGGACGCCACGAGGATTTGCTCGACGCGAACCGTTTAATCCTCGAGACGATCGATGAGCAAATTGACGGCGAGGTCATCAACTCGAGGTTGGTGGGACGGGTGCGCATCGGCAAGGGTTCTAAGGTCACGAATTCAACCATCATTGGACCCGCGTTGATTGGTGAAAACGTGATGCTCGAGAATGCTTACGTTGGACCGTTTACCAGCATTGGCGACGGGGCGAAACTCACCAGCATGGAGGTCGAGTTTAGCGTCATTCAGGAAGAGGCGATTCTCGAGAATCTTGCAGTGAGGCTTCACGAGTGTTTGATCGGTCGTAAAGCCACGGTGCGCGGGTCGGACAAGATTCCTCGGGTGCATCGTTTGATTTTATCGGACGCCTCAAGCGTCGAATTGGGTTGATTTGAGCATCACATTTCATCTTGCGCTTGTTACACTTCGTTTATGAATCGTTTCGTCATCATCACAGGACTTTCTGGCGCGGGTAAAACCACGGCTGTTCACGCGCTCGAGGAATTTGGGTTTTTCACCACCGATAACTTGCCGCCGCCACTTTGGAATTCTACGCTCGAGTTGTGTTTGGCACAGGGTTTAACCCAGGTGGCGGTGGTGACGGACGCCAGAACCAGACATTTTCTAAACGATATTGAAACTTGGCTAAACTCGGTCAGCCTGAAACCAGTGGTGGTCTACCTCGAGGCGGACGATGACGTACTGATAAGGCGTTACGGCTTCACGCGGCGCACCCATCCGCTGCACGAGTCAACCTTGCTTGGTGACTTGCGGGCAGAACGCGAGGTGCTTGCCGATTTGAGGTCGCACGCCGATGTAGTCATCGACACGTCTTTACTGAGCGCCAAAGCATTGATTGCAAAATTGCGCGGTTTGTTTGGACAAGACCAGGCTTTTACCTTGTCGCTCAGCTCGTTTGGTTTCAAACACGGTGCTCCAAGGGACGCCGATTTGGTGCTCGACGTGCGTGGAATGCCCAATCCATTTTACGACCCTGTGTTAAAGCACACAAGCGGTCTCGAGCCTGAAGTCAGTCAGTACGTGTTCTCGAGTGAAGGCACAGCCTTTTATCACTTGTTGCGCGATTTTGTGGCAGCCAACACCGAACTTGCCAGACGCTCCGAACGCTCGAGTTATTCGGTGGCGATTGGTTGCACGGGCGGTTTTCATCGCAGCGTTGCGGTGGTTGAGGCGCTTGCCAGGGATTTATCACAGTACGCCAGCACGATCACGCACCGTGATCTCGAGAAGGGTGAAGGTGGTGCGTGAAATCCAGACGCACCTTCTGGATGAGTTTGTGGCGTTGGCTGATTCCAGGCTTGAGGGTCAAACG
>JAYTKL010000110.1:0-1032 GCA_043730305.1 Deinococcales bacterium
ACCCTGAAAGTCGCGCAGTGGCTCGAGAAGCACGATGCGGTAGCCAAAGTCACTTACCCGGGTTTGGCTTCGCACAGCCATCATGCTCGAGCACAAAAATATCTGCCAAACGGTGCGGGTGGTGTTTTAACTTTTGAATTAAAAGGTGGTCGTGCAGCAGGAGAAGGCTTCGTTAACAACGTCAAACTTGCCAGCCTTCTGGCAAACGTTGGTGACGTTCGCACCCTTGTGATTCATCCTGCCAGCACCACGCACTCTCAACTTTCAGAACTCGAGCAGCAAAGTGCTGGCGTAACCCCAGGCTTGGTGCGCATCAGCGTTGGACTCGAGCACATTGATGACATCATCGAAGACCTGGCGCAGGCACTCGAGGCGCATAACCTCGCGCTCGCCGCAGATTAACAATAATGTTGTAGGGGATGGTCTCAGACCATCCCCTACAACTACAGGAGAAACCCTATGCCCGAAACGCTAGAACAACCTGCATTGCTCGAGCATCCCACAAGGGGCTGTTCGGTTTGCGATGGCATGGCATTTCAGGTCTTAAAGCGCAACCGAAATCGCAGAACCGAAACGCTCGAGTGTGCGTACAGTTCCGACTCTTGGCACTTTCAAGCTGAACGGTTGCAACTCGAGATGGCGGCAACCGTCAGCCCAAGCAAGTCTTAACGATCCGTAGGGGATGGTCTCAGACTACGACAAAAATGAGGTTGTATGACAGCTTTAAAACCCGAACGTGATTTGCATTTTGAAACTCTGGGTGATTACGAAGCTCGAGTTTTATTTCCCGAGCCGCGTCCGGTTGCTCGGGAAATGCGGTACGCGACGGTGTTTAACGCCAAAAAACCGCTTGTGCTCGAGTTGGGTGGGTCGCTGGCGCCGGTTCGGGTGGCGTACACGACTTACGGCACGCTGAATGAGGCGAAGGATAACGCGGTGGTCGTCTGTCATGCTTTGACGGGTTCGGCGGTGGTTGGTGGCGCAAGCGGTTGGTGGCCCGAGTTGATCGGTGAGGGGCGAATGCTCGACACC
>JAYTKL010000111.1:0-2563 GCA_043730305.1 Deinococcales bacterium
AATCATTGCACCAATCCAACCCAGCCACAACATGCCGACCACCGTTCCAAAGGCAATCAGACCCCAAACGGCGCGTTGCCCAATCTCCGAAGTGGTTCGGACAGGTTTGGAATCGGTGGTTGTACTTTCGCTCAAAGGAATCCTAAGAATAACTGGGATGCTAAAGTTTAACGCAAAAACTGTGAGTGCTCCGCGAAGTTTACTTCAAAAATATGATGAGTGAACAGCTTTGACAAGATATGACGTACCGAAATCAGCTTCGGTACATCAAAAAAAGCTCGAGGCAAAATTTATGAACCGAGAATATCGGCTTCTTTTTTACTGAACGTCGACTCGACCTTGGCAATAAATTCGTCAGTGATCTTTTGCACCTCAACCTCACCGCGTTTGACTTCGTCCAAACTGGCAAGCTTGTCCTTCTCGAGTTGCTTGAAAGACTTCATGGCGTCTTGACGCACGTTGCGAACCGCCACTCGAGCCTCTTCGGCATAATTCTTGGCATTTTTGACCAAATCTTTACGGCGTTCTTCGGTCAGGGCAGGAATCGTAATAAACAGCGAATCGCCTTTGTTCGCAGGGTTCAAACCCAAATCCGAATCCCGAATGGCTTTTTCAATCCCCGCCAAGCTCGAGCGGTCAAACGGCGCAATGACCAGGGTTCGAGCGTCCGGCGCGGTGATGTTCGCCATTTGGTTGATCGGCATTGTTGACCCGTAATAATCCATCGTGACTTTGTTCAACATACTGGCATTGGCACGTCCTGTACGAAGTACCGACAAGTGTGACTCCAAAGATTCTATGGCTTTGGTCATTCTCAAGCGGGCATCATCAAAAATGTCTTTCATTGTTGTGTCCTCCAAAAATAGATTGTACTGCGAAAGAAGCCTCGAGTCAGGGGTTCTCGAGAAAAACCGAAATAACCTAATCTAAGAAGTGAACCAATCACTGACTGCGAATCAGCGTTCCAACATGCTCACCTTGCAAGAGTTTCTCGAGGTTGCCTTGACAGAACATGTCAAAGACCACGATGGGCAGTTTTTTGTCCATGCACAGCGTGATCGCGGTGGCGTCCATGACCTCGAGCCTTTTGCTGACGACCTCGATATGACTGAGGGTATCAAATTTCACGGCGGCTGGGTTTTTACGCGGGTCGCTGTCGTACACACCATCCACCTTGTTTTTTGCCATCAGCACCACGTCCGCACCAATCTCGAGCGCCCGAAGTGTGGCAGCCGTATCGGTGGTGAAAAACGGGTTTCCAGTCCCACCAGAAAAAATCACCACGCGGTCTTTCTCGAGGTGACGAATCGCGCGGCGGCGAATGTACGGCTCGGCAATTTGCGACATCTGAATCGCGGTTTGCACCCGCGTTGGCACGCCAGCCCGCTCGAGCGCGTCCTGCAATGCCAGGGCGTTCATGTTGGTGGCAATCATGCCCATGTAATCGGCGGTGGCGGCGTCCATGCCCACACCGTTGCGAGCGCCGCGCCACAGGTTGCCCGCCCCGACCACGCAAGCCATTTGCACTTTAGGGGCGCTTTTCTTGGCATTTGCGATGGTGGTCGCCAGCGAAAAAGTGGCTTCTGGCGAAATGCCGAAGCCACCTTCTTGGGCGAGGAACTCGCCGGACAATTTGAGTAATACCCGCTGTATCTTCATGCCCTCCGCCCTTCCAAAAACGTAGGGGATGGTCTGAAACCATCCCCCACAAATTTACTTGTTACCAATTTCAAATCTGGCAAAGCGTTTGATGCTCGCACCCGCTGGCAAAACCTGAGTGATGGTCAGGCTGTTGTCTTTGACGAATTTTTGCTCGAGCAAGACATTTTCTTCGTAGAATTTGGACAGTTGACCTGCCACAATTTTCTCGATGATGTTCTCTGGTTTGCCTTCGTTGCGGGCTTTGTTGGTCAGAATCTCGCGTTCCTTCTCAAGATCGGTGGTGTTCACTTCGTCACGGGTCAAGTAACGAGGACGTTCGGCGGCAATGTGCAGCGCAATGTCTTTGCCGATTTGGGCGTCGCTCGTACCTTCGATTTCGACCAGAACGCCAATTTTGTCGTTTTGATGAATGTAGGTCGTGACAAAACCAGTTGTCGCAACAAAACGTGCGGCGCGGTTCAGAATCAGGTTCTCACCGATTTTGGTGATGTTCTCAGCCAGGTGATCGCCGAGGGTGATTTCTTGATTCAAAAACTTTTGGCTCGAGAGCACGTCCATACCGATAGCGCCGTCAATCGCACCATTTTCGGCAATATGTCTTGCAAAATCGCCAACCAGTGCTTGGAAGTCGCTGTTGCGGGCAACAAAATCTGTTTCAGAGTTGATCTCGACCATGCCAGCAATTTTGCCATCACTGCTCAAAAAAGCACGAATCAAGCCGTCAGAGGCTTCACGGTCTGCTTTTTTGGCGGCTTTGACAATGCCGCGCTCACGCAAAAGCGCAACAGCTTTTTCTTCGTCGCCCTCTGCATCGGTCAAGGCTTTTTTGACATCCATCATGCCTGCGCCGGTCATCTCGCGCAGTTTCTTAATTGATTCCATCATCGCAATCACAACCTTT
>JAYTKL010000112.1:0-7998 GCA_043730305.1 Deinococcales bacterium
ATGACCATGCTGCATACTCGAGCTGTGCTCAACTCCATGCCTCGCTTCGCTCGAGCCTTCACCAATGGCACTTTTTAAGCCGTCCACCGAAAGGTACGCCAGGCTGTCAGCGCCGATATGTACCCGAATTTCCTCGAGTGTTTTGTTGTGCGCGATCAATTGATTGTAAGTTGCCATGTCCACGCCCATGAAGCACGGGTGTTTAATCATCGGGCTTGCCACCCGAACGTGAACTTCAATCGCGCCAGCGTCACGCACGAGTTGCACCAGCGGACCCGAGGTTGTGCCGCGCACGATGCTGTCGTCCACCAGCACAATGCGTTTACCCTCGAGATTTGCCCGAAGCGGATTGTATTTGAGTTGCATTCCAAGCTCGCGCAGGCTCTGGTCGGGTTGAATGAAGGTGCGTCCGATGTAACGGTTTTTAATCAGTCCTTCGGTGTACGGAATGCCCGTCTCGAGCGCAAAACCGATGCCGTGCGGGGTTGCAGAATCTGGCACGGCGATCACCACATCGGCAACCACGGGTGCTTCTTTGGCAAGTTGCCGCCCTAAACGCTGCCGCACGTCATGAATCACTTGCCCTTCCATGACCGAATCTGGACGGGCAAAATACACGTACTCGAAGCTGCACAGTGCTTTGGGTGCATCATGCTCGAGTTTGATGCTGGTGATGCCGTGCGCGTCAATTTTGATGATCTCGCCAGGTTCGATTTCGCGCACGAATTCCGCGCCAATCGTAAAGAGCGCACTGGTTTCGGAGGCGATCATATAGCCACCCTCGAGTTTGCCCAGACAGAGCGGACGCAAACCGTTCGCGTCTCGAGCGCCGTAAATCGCGTCTCGGGTCAGAATCGCCAGCGAGTACGCCCCTTTGGCAACGCGCATCAAGCCCAGAATGCGTTGCTGCCAACGGTCTAAGTTCGACTCGTCAGATTTTATGTCTGCCCAGGCATCAACGGGCGCTGCCAGCATCAGGGTCATGATTTCGCTGTCGCTGGTGGATTGCAAACCACCGCCACGCTCGAGCAGCATTTTGCGAAGCTCTAAAGTGTTCGTCAGGTTGCCGTTGTGCGACACGCCCAGTGGACCATCAATGGTTTCAATCAAAAACGGTTGCGCGTTGCGCAGCAAACTCGAGCCTGTGGTGCTGTAACGGTTGTGACCGATGGCGTGCGAGCCGATCAGGGGTTTCATGTTGGCTTCGTTAAAAACCTGCGAGACCAAGCCCACATCTTTATGAAGGTAGGCGCTTTTGCCGTCACTGGTGGCAATACCAGCCGCCTCCTGCCCCCTATGTTGCAGGGCGTACAGTCCAAAAAAAGTCAGGCGGGCAACGTCGCGCCCTGGGGCGTACACGCCAAAAACACCACATTCGTCATGCGGCTTGTCATCAGTAAAGGCAATGGTCACGGTTTCTCCTGGTGAATGATGGTTTCAAACAACACAACCTCCAGTCTACCCTCGAGAGTAACCAAGGGCAACGGTTTTATTTCATGTCCTTTTGGGCTACACTGACTGTTACACCAAAACGCAAAACAAACAAACGTTTGCGAAAACGGCTTACGCCAAATGGCGAATGTGGTTTTCAGATTCGCGTCATACACTGACTCTCGAGGGTAGACCAATGAATTTCAACGCGATCAAAACTTACACCGAGTACGCGCAAATTGCGCTCGGTATTCTTGATACTTCAGATTCTCGAGATTCGGAACTCAGTCAAACTTAACTTAACCCATCAGCATTTTCTTGCTCGAGTCAGGTTGCGACCAAACTCGAGTTTTTTATTTTTGGCTTTGTGGTCTAACGGCTCCGATTCTTGACTGTCTATCAGGAGATGCGGGTTCGATTCCCGCCAGAGCCGCCATATTGAAGGTTCTTCCAACGGTTAGGAAACCTGTCTGATACACAGGCAATACAGGTTCGATTCCTGTACCTTCAACCACTTTGTTTGGATCAGCTCCAAAATGTATTCCTTGCTCGAGATTTTACTTTCCGTTTCCTGTGCGAAATTGCCCACTCGAGATGCAAAAATCGGTTATCTTAAGGCTGATGCGTCTCTGGACTGTTCTGACAACAATGCTCTTCGCTTCTGCCCTGGCAATGACCGCCCAGGCAATTCCAAGTTCATCTTCTCTCGAGCGCGGCGCTAACGTGCTGGTGCGCAATGCTGAAGCATTCTTGGAGGCTCGAGTTGATGCCAAAAGCATGTTGCTCTCGAGTTTACAAACACCGCCCAAACCGCTCATCTTGCGGGTGTTGATCGGGCAACAATCCAAAGCCAATTTGATCTTTCCAACGTCTCACAATGCCGCGTACACCGACGGTACACTCTTAAGTCAGTCCGCCACGCCGCTCGAGTGGAATTTATCGATTCAAAACGGCAAAATTGCCATTGTCACCGAGGCGGGCTTGTTTGACACGGGTCATAACCGTTTGGTGTTCCAGACCGATGCTGGTGGTTATTTTCAATTTGCGGGTCGGGTGTACCGTGGTGCGGCAATCATAACCGTGCGCGGCGGAACGCTAAATGTTGTCAACGCCTTGGATGTCGAAGATTACGTGCGTGGCGTGACCCCTGTTGAAATGCCCAGTTCGTGGCCAGACGAAGCCTTAAAAGCCCAAACCATTATTGCCAGAACGTATGCTATTGCCAAACTGAATCAATCAGGCGATTATGATGTTTGCCCGACAGCCGCCTGCCAAGTTTACGGTGGCGCAAACGTCGAAACCATCCGTGGAAACGCCGCCGCCGATGCCACCAGGGGGTTAATTGTTTCCTGGAATGACCGCCCAGCAGTCACCTACTTCAGTTCGGACAGTGGCGGTTACACTGCTTCAGGCGCTGAAATTTGGGGTACGAATACCCCGTACCTTCAAGCCCGTCCTGACCCGCTCTCGACCGCGCCAAACAACCCTTGGAGTCTTAAAATCTCGAGCGGCACGATTCAAAGCGTGGTCAACCGTTACGCGGCAAAAGCTGGTAGTTTCCGTTCAATTTCAATTCCTGCCCGTACCGAATCTGGACGCCCGAGCGCTTTGGACATCACAGGCGCAAGCGGCAGCGTGCGCGTGATCGGAACGAACGTTTACGCCTTCATTCGGGCGTTGGGCGCGAAAAGCTCCCTGATCGGTATATCCTCGAACAACCCGCTCGTGCTCGAGGGTTACGGCAACGGTCACGGCGTGGGTTTGTCGCAGTACGGCGCTCGAGGTTTGGCGGCGTCTGGTTGGACGTTTGATCAGATTCTTGGGTATTATTATGTTGGGGTGAGCCTTGCGAATTACGAAGTCACGCAGTAAAGATTCTCGAGCCTTACACGTTGAAATGATCGCGGATTCGGTCATCAATTGTTTGCATTAGATCGTTGGGAACGAATCCAAGCGGTTTTATCAGTCGGCTGACATGAATTGCCCTGGTCATTTCAACCTGGGCGCGACTGTCAAATTCCAGTTCTGTACGTTGATTCGGTAAAATCACATCGCTGCGAAAAATTCGTTCTAAATTGCTCGAGATTGGCATGACCTGAATCAACACCGCCTGGGCATTCACTTGGTTGTTGCTGACAATAATGGCAGGGTGAATTTGTGCGGCTTCACCTTCACGTCCATCGGGTCTGAAATTAACCAGGTAAATGTCGCCTCGGCGCAGTAATTTCATGCCGCCTGGGTTCACTTTTTGCTGTCCTCGAGATCAAGTCCATCTGTTGTATCCAATCCGATGAAGGTCTCGGGGTGCTTGCGTTGATACTCGGCTTGTTCGGCGTAACCGCGTTGCATGTCCAAATTTTTTAAAGTTTGAATCGCCAGTGCAACCACAGCACTGCGTGATTCGAGTCCGTGCCATGTTTGGTATTCGTCTAGAAACCGTGCAAGCCGTGGTGGGATGGTGACATTGATTCGGGCTGCTGTCTCTTTTTCGAGTACACTTTTCATGCCACGATTTTAGCACATGCTTTTAATTCATCACCAGTCGCTCGAGTGCATTCCGTAAAACCTTGACGGCATCCAAGTATTCTTTGATCTCGAGGCGTTCAGTTGGTGTGTGGTCGAGGGTGCTGTCTCCAGGACCGTAAGCTACGATTGGGCAACCCCAGAGCGGCGCAACCACGTTCATGTCGCTTGTGCCTGTTTTCAGGGTCAGTTGCGGTTGCACGCCTGCCGCCCGAATCGCAATTCTGAAGGCTCGAGTTAACGCGGTGTCTTTTGGACCACGGTGCGGCTCTTCGCGTCCGGTGTAGGCAAGGCGCAAGTGTGGCATTTCGAGTTTGGTTCTGACTTGCTCGAGCAGGTCAAACGCATCGTCGGGTTGAAGGCGCGGCGGCAGGCGCAAACCGATGGTGGCTTCGCACTTTTGCCTCATGCCGTCGTTCTCGGAGTGCATGGCTTGCAAACTGACTTGAACGCTGTCAAACACGCGGTGGTCAGCATTAAATTCGCGTCCCCAAACCTCGAGCGCATTCCAGAATTTCACCATGTCTTCGTTGGCGGTGGTGTCGTCGCCTGCACTGTGGAAATTGTCCTTCTCGAGTTTGGCTTTGATGACCAGACGCCCCTTGTAGCCCAGCGTGATCGTGTCCCAACCCGAAGGCTCACCGATGATGCAATACGCGGGGTTGTAACGCGCCAGGGCGTGGTGTGCGCCCTTGCTCGAGGCGGCTTCCTCTTCGACAGCGCCAACGCAAATAAACCGCGCCTTCTCGAGCACGTGATCTGGCAGACTCGAGACGGCAGCCACAAACGTACAAAAAGGTCCTTTGGCATCCACGCTGCCACGACCCCAAAGCACGCCGTCCTCGATGCGCACCGGAATTTCACCAGGCACGGTGTCAATATGCCCAAGCAGCACAATCTCGAGTTTGCCCGTGCCTCGAGCACCCACCGCACTGCCCGCACCGTCCATCTCGGATTGAAACCCGTGACGGTGCATCCAGCGCACCAAGTACCTCGAGACATCCGCCTCTTGGGTGCTGAGGCTTGCAATGTTGACCGCACCGCGCAGCAATTCAATAAATTCGGTCTCGAGAGGAGTGTAATCGTTCACGGTTGGATTCTAAGGGGAGGGGTTGATGCAGGGCAAGTTTGGAATCTCGAGTTGAAGATTTTTGTGCTTGACCAAACACAACAAACTGCGTACCCTTGAAGCATGACCATTCAAGTCAAAGACCTCAGTCCACAATTGATTGGCTTGCTCGAGCGTGTCAAAAATGGTGAGGAAATCATCATTCAGGATGCGGATTTAAGTGTCGCCAAAATCAGTTCAATGAAAAGCATCAAACCCAAACAACGTATCTTGGGCGGCGAAGAGAACACGATCAAAATTTTGGATGGTTTTGATGAACCACTAGCTGATTTTGCTGAGTATCAATGAAAATATTGCTTGATACGCACACCTTGCTTTGGAGTTTGGGTGATACCAGCCAGTTATCCAAAACAGCAACTCAGCTTTTGCAAGACACTCAAAATGAAGTGTTTGTCTCTACTGTTTCTGTTTGGGAAATGGCGATCAAAGCAAACATTGGCAAGCTTCAAGCTCCCACAAATCTCGAGCCGTACATGCTTGAACAACTCGAGAAGCGAGATATGAAACTTTTACCCATCACGTTATCGCATGTTGCTTTTATCAGGAACATGAGCCGATTTCATGGTGACCCTTTCGATCACTTGCTGATTGCTCAATCAAGTATTGAGCAAATGGTTTTGTTGACCAAAGAAACGGTTTTGTTCAATCAGTACGGCGTTCAAACTATTTGGTAAAGCTCGAGTCAATTTACGGGTTCTTGTTTTTGACCCAATTTCAGAGGAGGTTGTGCAATGGATCGAGTAAATTACGCAGCACTTTTAGAGAAATTGTTTTTGGCACATCAGCACGATGTTGTTTCGAGTGGACTTGTCGAATCTCAAGTTGTCATTGATAGAGAACGCGGTCATTACCAAGTTTTGAGCATTGGTTGGGAACGCGGTCAACGTGTGTACCATGTTTTACTGCATGTGGATTTGAAAGATCAAAAATTTTGGGTGCAACAAGATTACACACAACCCAGCATCACGGACTTATTGCTCGAGGCTGGCGTTCCAAAATCGGACATTGTGCTTGGTTTTCAACCGCCGCAAGCTCGAGAATTGATGGATTTTGCGGTGGGTTAAGGGTTGATAATCTCGAGTTCCAAAAATCGTGAATCATTTTGTGAACTGGGCTTTTAACTGATACCTTCCCAAACGGCATTTATACGATTGAACTCTGCATCTGCAATGCCCTCAACATCGTCACACGCAAAGTACGCAACCGACAGTGCAGAATATTGCCCTGGGAATTGTTCAACTTCACACATAATCAAAACGCTTTCTGTAACAGGTATTGATTGATTCAAAACAAGTTTCCGAGCAATCCCAACGATGGATAGCACCAACGGATGTGACAACCGTTGCTCTACCAGAGAAAGCAATGTGGCACTGAATTCAATCGAGATAGATTCGTTTAGAGGAGGACGCGATATTTCATCAACAACTGCGAAAACAGCATTGGGTGAAATGGCACAAGCTTGTTCGACAAGCGCAATCGCTCGAGTATGATCTTGATATGGAAATTTGCAGTCGATACTGTTAATGAAGCTGATTTCTTCTGTTGAGTGTTGAAAATTTGGCATACGGTTGACCTTAACTTAAATCTTTGTTTTGCAATTTCAAAACCGCAAATCCCAGAGCACCCCAACCGCTTGGGTCAACTCCCACGACCTAACCAGCACCACATCGGTTTTGTACGTGCTGTATGCCATGATGCTCACGCCCGCTTGCGCCAGAGCACCAGTTAACCTCGCCATGACACCCACCGTCTCGAGCGGAAAATCTTGTGAGAGTCGAATGGCGCGGTAGCCGCGTCCAACTTTGGCGCTTAAGTGTTGTGCCGCAATTTTTTCCCAGGCGCTGACCTCGAGCACCAGGGTAATTTCGACAGGGTCATGAATCGCTATTTTCAGGTTGCCACCAACGGGCAGCGTGAGGCTCGAGTCGGCTGGCAGGCTAATCAGCGCGTATTCACCCTCGAGCACTTGGATGACATCCTGACCTCGAGATTTCTTGCTTTCCATGATGTCCCCCTCGAGATGCCTGATGCGCTGACTCAGTTTAACCTTGCCCCCTTGCTAAACCAGAAGAAGATGTAGCCCAGAATGGCTGCAAAGCACCATCCCATGCCTTGCGCCATGCCTTGCGGAACGCGTGGGGGGTTGGTCAGGATGCGCCACATGAAGCCACCTGGCAGCAATCCTCGGGTGTACAGAACGCCAAGTCCGACATAAACCAGCAGGTACTCGAGGACGTAACGCATTCCGAGTTGACCGCCGCCAGCAATCAGGGCGTTTACGAAATTGAGCGCGTAAATGCCGTGGGTGACGTTCATGATGCTCGAGTAATACGGGGGCAATTCGGTTTTTTTGAGGTTGAGCAGCGCGAGAATGCACAAGCCTGCGAAGGCGATCAGTAGCGCAATGCTGAGGGGAAGAATCAATCCTGCCATGTTGGTATTCTATCGTTTTTGCGTTGGGTTTTTCGTGCCTAAAAAATGACATCTCGAAATTGAGAGTTTGAGTTGGTGTTTCAAAGATCAAATCAACGTTCGATTGTTAAAAAACGTCGTTCTGTAGGGGTGAACCTGCGACAATGCCCGTCAGCGATCCCGCCCGTAAGGTGCATCTTGGGATCAAGACAGGTGCGTCTTATTGTCAAGAATGTGTTCACCCATTCCAAGCAAATCAAGTAGTTATTCAATCCCAGTCATAGGTTTTTGTCCTCTCGAGAAACCCTGTGCCTGACGTATTTTTTGGTGACATCAAAACACGTGCCACACAACTTCCTCGGAACAGAAATAATGCGTTCAGCACGCAAATAAAGCGCTTGCAAGATACGGGTCTGTGGGGTATAATTCTGTTTCAGGCTAAAAACAGTCTGAATTCAACGCACTCGAGCCTCGAGTTTGAACTCGAGCCGATTTTTTGAGTG
>JAYTKL010000113.1:0-10000 GCA_043730305.1 Deinococcales bacterium
CGGCACGTTCGCCGAATACGCCGCCAAAGGACTCGAGACTGGACTCATCACCTTGACCAAAGGTAAATCCGGGCGTTCTTTAGAGCTTTGTCTCCAAGACGACCTCCCAGAATTTCGTGCCAATGAACTGCTCGAGAGTGTCAAACACCTCGGCATAAAGCATTTCTCGCATTACGATTACCCAGATGCCGCCCCAGTCTCTCGAAGTGAACAGTACGTCACCAGTATTCCAGGAACGTTTGTGGGCGGTTTGCAAGACGTACCACGGACTGAAGTGGTGGCTCGAGTGACCAAAACGCTTGAGGAACTGCGCCCCAAAGTCCTGATGGGCTTTGCACCCGACGGTGGCAACCGTCATCCCGACCACATCGCCAGTCACCAGATCATGATGGCGGCTTTAAAAAACACCGACCTGCTCGAGACTGGAACGCACCTCTATTACTTTGCCTCGCCCACTTTAATGAACCCAGACTGGGCAGATACCTTCGTGCCAGCCACCCATCACCGCGATGTCCGCGATTACCTGCCGCAAAAACTGCGTGCCATTGCCGCCCACCGAACACAAGCACTTTCGACTGTCGGTTTTCTCTCGAGAATGGCAGAACGCATTGTTGTTGAGACGTTCAGACGCGTGCATCCGGTTTGGGATGTGAATGATCGCGGTTCGGAGTTGTAATTTATTCCAGTGGCGGCAGGTTCTCAAATAAACTTGAGAGCTTGACTTCAAACTCTAAACTTGGAAACACCAGCCCAGCATCGCCCTCAAGTTTTTTGTAACGCCAATCGGCACCGTCCCTGGTAAAAACCTCGGCAATCGGTTCTTTTTGCGAAAGCAACACGTACTGCTCAAGGCTGGGAATCTGCTGGTACACCTGCCATTTCTCGCCGCGATCAATCAATTCAGTGCTGTCAGAGAGCACTTCAATGATAATCGTCGGGTGATACTGCACTCGAGCTTGTTTTTCGGCATTTTGCCGCACAAAGTAAACATCAGGATAATAGCCACGCCCTGAAGGAGTTTCGAGCAGAACATCATTGAACGTATAAAATCCGCGTTTCAAGGCATGTTGCAAGATCATTGAAATCAGCAACAAAGCAATCAAATTGTGTCGATCTGTTCCGCCCGCCATAACAAACAAGTTACCATCCACAAACTCATGGCGTTCTTCAGAACTGCTTTCAAACTCAAGGAATTCCTCGAAGCTGATCACGGTTTTGACAGGTGATTCCCGAAGCATAAAGTCAGTATACTCGAGTTGTACAATTGATCGAGTGCCTAGACAAGAAACAAGTTTTGCTTGTTCAGATCACGGTATTCTGAACTCGATGAGCAACGCCGCCAGTTTCCCAACCGAACTCGAGATTAAACCCCTCGAGCGCCCGATCAATGCCACCATCACGCCGCCAGGTTCTAAGTCCTACACCAACCGCGCATTGCCGATTGCGGCACTGGCGAATGGTAATAGCACGCTGACGGGTGCGTTGTTTTCCGATGACACGCATTACATGACCAAAGCCTTACTCGAGCTTGGTTTTGAAATCCGTAGCGATGAAGAAAACAATACTTTTTCGGTGCAAGGTTTGAACGGAAAAATCCCAAGGGATTCTGCAAAAGTTTTTATTGGAAACTCTGGCACAACCGCACGGTTTTTAACGCCGCTCATGGCACTTGGACACGGCAGGTTCGAGCTAGACGGTGTGCCTGCCATGCAAAAACGCCCGATCCAACCCTTGCTCGAGGCGCTCAACACTTTGGGTGCGCAAGCCTCGAGCATTCATGACACGGGCTGTCCACCAATTCGGATTGTGGCAAACGGCTTGCGCGGCGGAACAGTCAAAATGCGTGGCGACCTGACTTCGCAAGTCTTCAGCGCTCTTTTAATCAGCGCACCGTATTTTAAAAACGGCATCACGCTCGAGGTGGAAGGCGAACTCGTCTCCAAACCGTATCTCGAGGTCACAGCGCAAACCATGAAAGCCTTCGGGGTTGAACTCGAGATTGATCACTTCGAGCGTTTTATGGTGAAACCAGGCGAGTACACCGCCACCAATTACGCCATCGAACCCGACGCCAGCGCCGCCAGTTACTTCTTTGCCGCCGCCGCCATCACAGGCGGGCGCGTGGTTGTGCCAGGACTGGGCAGCAACAGCTTACAAGGAGATTTAAACTTTGTGCGCGTGCTCGAGCAGATGGGTTGCACCGTCAACCAGACCAACACTCAAACCGAAGTGATCGGCACAACCAATTTGCGCGGTGTCGAAATTGACATGAGCCAAATCTCGGACACCGCCCAAACCCTGGCAGCCGTCGCACCGTTCGCCTCGAGTCCCACCCGCATCACAGGCATTGGATTTATTCGCCGCAAAGAAACCGACCGCATTGGCGCTGTCGTGCGCGAACTGCAACGCCTTGGCATCAATGCCACCGAAGAGGACGACGGCATGATGATCCAGCCTGGTACACCCAAACCCGCCCGCATCGAAACCTACGACGATCACCGCATGGCAATGAGCTTTGCCGTGCTGGGACTTCGTACCAGTGGCATCACGATTCTCGAGCCTGGGTGCGTCACGAAAACCTTCCCCAAGTTTTTTGAAGTGCTCGAAACTCTGCGTTAGACGCTCGCCAGCGGAAACTTTTAAATCCTAAAAACTCGAGCCGCACTGATTTGCGGCTCGAGTTTGAAATCTTATTTGATGCTGCATTTCTTCCAATCCCAGGAAGTTAAACTCAGTTTTTGCTGCAAATCTTGATACACCACCGCCTCCGCGCTGCGAACACCCGTACCAAGTTTTGTTTTGATGCACACGTGAAAATTTAGACCCGCCACCACTTGCATTTCGGCTTTGCCAATCTCGAGCAGCGTGTAAGCACGGCTGCCAATTCGTTTGAGTTTGGCATTTTGCGCACCGACCGCGAATTTTGCCGCCGCCATCACTTGAGGGTCTTTGACATCAGTCGTTCCGTAACCACCAGCAATCTGCGCCGTAACACTGCCAAAAAACACGATTCCAACCGCGAGCCACGAAAGTTTTTTCACCCTTGCAGTCTAAGCGTTTTTACTTTCAAAATTCTGACGCCAGCCCTCACCACCGATTGGCTTCAACATGCCTTAACGGACGCACCCGCAACCAAGCCCGAGTTGCCAGAATCAGCACTGCCAGAATTGGGATCAACCCAAGCGGTTGGGTCAGCGCCACCGAAGGACCCACAGGACGTTCCAGCACCTCGAGTTTAAGGTTTCCAACGCCCTTACCTTGCTTGCCGTTGATTGTGAACTCGAGATTCCAAGTGCCTTTTTGCGGAATTGAAATCAGGTCGTAACCCCAGATGCTGCGGTTTTTGGTGAACCGCACCAAATCTTGATTGATGCTGATGTCTGAATTGACCAACTTGAATTTGGTTGTGCCAGACTTGCCGACAATGCCACCAACTGGCGTGAAAGTGATGTCCAAAGACCGCTCGGCACGAACCGGATACTGCGAGAATCCAACCTCGAGTTGATACGCGCCAACTTGTACGGTTTCGCGGTGTTTGATGGTTTCTTGCGCCGAAGCAAAGGATGCCAAGAACAGTGCTGCGAAGATCAAACCTCGAGCCAGCACGTTCATGATTGCACGCCCTGAACCTGCTCGAGTTCGGTGTTGGCATGACGCGCCACGACACCCAATTGCCAACCCAGCCAAGCCCCTAATGCACCCAAAAATGCCACGCCAATCAAACCGGTTGGGAAGGATTGCACGAATTGCCACAGCAGCAAATCAATGTAAAAAAATGGTGCAGCCAGACCTCCAGCCAGCAGCACACTTGGAATCACACGCCAGCCTCGAGATTTGGCAAAGACCAAGATGCCACTCGAGATGAGACCCGCCAAGGGCAGCAACATTGGCATCAGGTAGGGAATGGTCGGAATGCCAGACGGTTGATCGCGCAGGGACAAACCCAACGCACTGGCGTAACCCGAGGTGATGAGCGGAAAGATAAACCAGCACAAGTACCGAAATGCCGCAAACACCAAGGTCATAACAAACAGCATCCAAGGTTTGCGCGTGACGGACGCCACAAACAACATGCCGAGCGGTAAGAAAAGCGCTGGAAACAAAAACATTGGAATCTCGAGGTTGAATTCTGAAAAGTTCATTTGCACGAATGGCAGGGTAAAACCCAGCGCCAGTGCGGTGGCAATCACAAAAGCCGCCGTTTTGGTTTCGCGTCCCTGAACAAACACCAGCACACAGCCCGAAACCGCCATGATGTAACTGAAAATCAAACCCATGTGCGGCGGCGAACTGATCGAAACATCAAACCCAAACAAGGCGTGCCAATACTGATCGAACAAACCAAAACTTAAAAAACCTGCCGCGCCAAAACCACCGACCACAAAACCGATGGGCGCGTAAAACATGCCACCCAAAATCGGGATCATGCCAGGAAGTTTGCGGGTTTCTTTGGCGGCGAACGTGCCAAGAAGCACCACGGTCAAACAAGCGAAACCACTGAGCGCGGCGCCAAAGTACAAAATGCTGTGCGGCAAAGTCCAGAACGTATCAGGACCAACGTCCGAATGCCACTGCACATCCCAACCCAAACCAAAAAAAGTGGCGAACACACCCAGCAAAAATAGACCCGCGCCAATGCTTTGAAACCGTGGAAACTCGAGCGATGAAATTGGTGTTCGATTGAATGTACTGGCAGCCATAAAAAAACCTCCTGAAACTCGAGTGAAGCGAGTTGTTTGCAGTCTAAATTGCAATCTCGAAGGCGAAGCTGAAGAAAATCGAAGATTCTGCAAAGATTGGTGGCGAGCTTGAAAACTTGTCAACGTCTGGTTGCAATCTGCACGATCTTGAGATGCCACAAGCCCAAAATCTTGGCGCGTTTGACAGCAGATTTTACTTGTCCAGCCCGAATCGCAAGCATAAACGCAACATCTCGGGAAAGGGTTGTCAGCACCCAAAAATCGCCCCAGACTTCCAAATCCCAAGATTGCCGCATCTGACGGCTGGCAACCTCCCAGATGCTGACCCCCAAATCCTCGAGCGGCGCGACGTAATGGCTGAGTCCATCGGTGGCAGGGTTGGTTTTGACAGCTTTTTTGTAGGCTAGACGTTCCGAGCGGTTTAAATGCTCGAGCGTCCCGACCTTGCAGTAATCGGCGCTGAGGGCGCTGAAGGTATCGCGGCAACGCCCAGGACGTGCCTCGTAAGCCCCGCACGCGCCAGTTGAACGGTCTAGCAACGGGCAGAACCCAACCTCCTGCCGATGCCGCGCAAAATATTCATCCCAACTCGAGGCACTGCGGGCATTCTCGAGTACCTTAAGCGCGTGAAAATTCATGGCTTCCAACTGCTCGCTCGAGAGGAACGAGGCAGTCAATAACGCCTCGGCAAGGCTGACCCGAATCGGAAAATTACAGCAATGAAAACACCCAGAACCACAATGAATTGTTCCACCCTGACGCGTGAAATCCTCAATCCAAACGCTAGCGTCACGGTTAAAACTCGAATACGCTTGAGATACCGCCGTCAACATTTCTTGATCTGGATGAATAGGGGAGACTGACATTACACAACATGATAATCTTGCACGGCAGCAAGAACGCAATCTCAAAACTTTTATTGGAGGAAAACTTATGGCTCGAGTGTTAATGATCGGTGCGGGCGGCGTGGGCGGCGTGGTTGCCAAAAAGTGCGCACAAAACGACAGCGTGTTTACAGAACTGATGATCGCCAGCCGCACCAAAGCCAAATGCGACAAGATTGCCAGTGAGATCAAACAGTATTTTCCGAACAGCAAAACCGTTGTCACCACCGCGCAAATTGATGCCGACAGCGTGCCAGATTTGGTCAAACTGATTCAAGAATACAAACCCGCAATGGTCATGAACCTCGCGCTGCCATACCAAGACCTGACCATCATGGACGCCTGCCTCGAGACTGGCGTCCATTACCTGGACACCGCCAATTTTGAGCCAAAAGACGTTGCCAAATTTGAATACTCCTGGCAATGGGCGTACCAGGAACGCTTCCAAGCTGCGGGACTGATGGCGCTCATGGGTTCAGGCTTTGACCCAGGCGCGACCAACGTTTACACCGCCTGGCAAGCCAAACATCACTTCGACGAGATTCATTACATGGACATTGTGGACTGCAACAACGGCAACCACGGCAAGGCGTTCGCCACCAATTTCAACCCAGAAATCAACATCCGTGAAATCACCGCCAACGGACGCTACTGGGAAAACGGCGCGTGGGTCGAAACCACACCGCTCGAGATTAGCCAAGACATTTACTACCCACGCGTTCAAACCCGCAAAAGTTTTGTTCTGTACCACGAAGAACTCGAGAGTTTGGTGAAGCACTTCCCGACCCTCAAACGCGCCCGTTTCTGGATGACCTTCGGCGAGGCGTACATTAAGCATCTTTCGGTGCTCGAGGGGATTGGCATGACCAGCATCGAACCGATCAACTTTCGCGGGATGCAAGTCGCACCGATTGAATTCCTTAAAGCCGTGCTGCCCGCACCAGAATCGCTGGCAGAAAATTACACGGGGCAAACCTGCATTGGCGTGCAAATCAAGGGCATCAAAGACGGCAAGCCAAAAGTTCATTTTGTTTACAACGTCAGCGACCATCACCAGTGTTATCTCGAGGTTCAAGCCCAGGGTGTGTCGTACACCACAGGCGTTCCAGCCATGATTGGCGCAATGCTGATGCTCGAGGGAACTTGGATGAAACCAGGGGTGTGGAACATGGAGCAATTTAATCCAGACCCGTTTATGGAAGCCATGAACAAATGGGGTTTGCCGTGGCATGAACTGGCGGATATTGAACTTGTGAAGGATTAATTGATGACCAAAAAGGAAATCGTTTCACGGTTAAGTCTGGTCAACGGTCTTCTCAAGGAGGCACGGGAACTACTCGGTTCAGTTGCACCCTTCCTCGAGTATGACTGTGATTTAAAAGCTGCCCGCGCCATCGGAACAGACCTAACGTGGGCAATGGAAAATACCTCAGTCATATCAGCGCACCAAGTTGGTAAGGCAATGAATGACAACATGGGTCATGGAGATTTTTCTCGAGTGAAAGCACGGAAATTGTAATCCTCGAGTCTCTAGGTGCAAATTTTTCTTAAATACAAAACCAGCAATTTCTAGCGCTTCTCTCATCCCCGACCCTTCTCTCAACATCGAGAGAAGGGAGCTTAATTGGTTACTCAAGAAACCGAAATATTGAGTCTTGAACCCTCTTTCGCGCAGCGACCTTGCCCGAAGGTGCGTTTTAAGGTTAAGAAGCGAGAGAGGGTGACGAGCCTCGGCGAGTCGGGTGAGAGCTTCAGGCGAATGAGGATATGTTTTTTGGGTTTGGAAAATCGTTTTTGTTGTTAAATGATCGAAATACTGCTCCTGTGTCTAACGGTTTTAGAATCCGTTAGGATAGTAACATAATGATTCCAGGAGAAGTCATGTCCGATTTTGACACCCTCTGGAACTTTAGTGACCCTGCCAGCACCGAACAACAGTTTCTCGAGTTTCAATCAGAATTCTCGAGCGACCCCGAAAAGCTTGCGGAATTGCATAGAACAGCCTGTTTGCACCTCGAGTCTAAAATTGATAGACTACCAACCGTCAGCAATGACAACTCAATATGGTATAGCGGTCGCAGAAGCCCTCTCGTGATTGACCCCAGTCGTACACACACATTTTCAGTGTACGAGAGCGCGGGCAGAAAAAGGAAATCAACTCATGGCGAACATGGCACTCGAGCATATCTACAAGCGTTACGGCAAGACCACGGCTGTCACCGACTTTAATTTAAATGTCGAAGACGGCGAATTTATTGTTTTCGTCGGACCTTCGGGTTGTGGTAAATCCACGACCTTGCGCATGATCGCGGGTCTGGAAGAAATTTCTGATGGTGTGCTGCGCATTGGTGACCGCGTTATGAACGACGTGCCGCCAAAAGACCGCGACATTGCGATGGTTTTCCAAAATTATGCTCTTTACCCGCACATGAACGTTTACGAGAACATGGCGTTCGGTTTGCGTCTGCGTAAAGTGCCCAAGGATCAAATCGATCAGCGGGTGCGCGGCGGCGCGAAAATCTTGCAAATCGAGCACTTGCTCGAGCGCAAGCCAAAAGAACTTTCGGGTGGTCAACGTCAACGTGTGGCGCTGGGTCGTGCGATTGTCCGCGAACCCAAAGTCTTTTTGATGGATGAGCCGCTTTCAAACTTGGACGCCAAATTGCGCGTCGAAATGCGTTCACAAATTTCCAAACTCCACCAAAACCTTAAAGCCACCACGATTTACGTGACCCACGATCAAATCGAAGCCATGACGATGGGTACACGCATTGTCGTCATGAAAGACGGCTTCATTCAACAAGTGGATACCCCACTTAACTTGTACGACTTTCCAAAGAACAAGTTTGTGGCAGGCTTTATTGGCAGCCCAAGCATGAACTTCTTGACCGCCACCTGCAACAACAAGACCGTTTCTGGCAACAGCTTTAGCGTCGAAGCCCAAGGCAAACTTGCCGATTCGCTGGGCGCTTACAATGGCAAGCAAGTCTGGTACGGCATTCGTCCAGAGCACCTGGGTTTAGAGGGTTCAACCACCATTGCTGGCGGCGCAAACCGTTTGACCGGTTTGGTCGAAGTGGTCGAACCGCTCGGCGCTGAAACCGATCTGATGGTCAACATCGGCGGTCAAACCGTGGTTGCCAAAGTCGATGGTCACGCCCAAGTCAAAGTTGGCGACACCGTCACCTTGTTCTGCGATCAATCGCGGATGCACGCTTTTGACATGGAAAAAGAACTCGCCATCGGACGTTAAGTTTTAACCCTGAATCTCGAGGTGCACGTTCTGTGCGCCTTTTTTGTTTGTCGGTACTTGAGCTGTAGGCAAGTAAAGTTTTATGTTTAACCTCGAGCCTCGATTTATACAGACCGTATTTTTCTGGTGTTGTAACAAAATATTCCGCTTTTTCGTAAGAAAGCATACAGATAGCTTATGTATATTTGCTGTATGCTTTTTGAATGGGAAAAACAACCAAGGCTCGACTTAATCTGACCATTGACCCCGACATTTATCGAAAATCGCGCCATGTCTTTCAGGCGATGGACATGAACATGAGCGCCTTCATGGAAATTCAACTTGCCAAATTCCTACAAACCATTCAGCCACTCATGCCGCTGCTCGAACAGGTCGAGCGAGGTGAGATGGACGCAGCCGATGCGAAAGCTGCAATCCGCATCTGGTTTGCCCACAGTATCGGTCAACCGCTCTCGGATACCTACAAAGTAGCTGGCGAAAATCTGCTGTAGTCAGTAAAATTCCCAAATCAGTTAGGCTCGAGAAATGGATTCTCGAGCCTCGAGTTTAATGGGCTGCCATGACCACCACAAAGGCATTTCCGACCACTGCCGTACCAATTTCGCGGTAGTAAGGGTTCATGATCGCACGGCAATGCACGGGGCTGTGCAACCACCAACGCACAGCTCTGGTTGCCCCGCCCGAACCCTTAAAAATAATTTCGGATATCCTCGAGAATTTATATCCTGCCTGTGGAACTCGAGTCTGCGGTCCAACCCCTCGGAAATAATGCGAGACAAAACCGTAACGGCTCATGTTGCTGGCATGACCTCGAGCGGCGTTTGCCAGCAAGTTGTTGCCTCCAAGTCGAGCCAGCCGCACACCGCCGCCGCCCGCGCAACGAACACCTGAGGCTCGAGCTTGATTGATTAAAGTTTGAAGTTCTGAGGTACTGCCACGCGCTCGAGCATCGGCAAAACCCGAGAAAAGCAAGACACAAGCCAGCAAAGCCAGTAATTTCATGGGTTCGAGTTTAAACCAGGATTTCAAAAGCTTCAAGGCTCGATAAACCTTGTGCGGCACGGACTCGAGTGCATATTGTTGACGAATACTGAATACCGTGCTATTCTTTATCTATCAGCGCCTGGAAAGGGCGCGTTTTTTATTTTTGGGCAACTCGAGAC
>JAYTKL010000114.1:0-3103 GCA_043730305.1 Deinococcales bacterium
CCTTGTCGTTCTCGAAGAGTTGGGAGTTGCATGTGGCTCGCTTGAAGTTGTTTGTGCATCGGTATAATTTGGAAATTGCTGAGAACATCCTGAATTAACCCACTACCAGCTTTCAAAATCCTGGTTTACAAGAAAACACTTGGCGACACGTTAAATCGTGCCCCCAAAGCTTTTGCAAGGCGTTTGCTGATTGCTCGCTCATTGTGCAAAATTTTTGAGAGTGTACTCTGGTCAACCAGTTCTGTAAGATCGGTTTGCTTAAGTTGATGCTCTTCCATTAAGTAAGCCAGCAATTCGGCTGGACTGGAATCTGGAATAGGTTCAGACTCGTCTTCCCACATTTTGATTCGCTCGGCAAGCACACGAAACAAAGTAATGTAACGCGGGTCGTCGGGGGTTTCCATACGATCCGTAATTTCGTCCAGCAGGGTTTCCGCTGTGTCGTACTCAGATTCATTCGTAATCGGAGTTAAGTACGGCTGGGCGACGGCATTGAATGCTTCCCAGTGCTTGATAACGTTCTGTGCGGCGTTCATGATTTTTCCTCCTGATTCCAAAGGTCATATTCTTCGTGGGTAAAAACGTTTTTGATTTTGGCAAATTGGTATTCGTAATCTACGATTGCAACGACACGATATTTGTTGCCTCCAACGTTAAAAATCGTTTGTGGGTTTACAAAGTCGGCGCTGGCAAAAGTTTGGCGTAAATCTGCGAAATGGTTGGGGCTGGTTTTGCGAAACAGATTGTACCAACGGGTGAGTGGTTGTTCTGAGTCTGGGTATTGTTTCCAAAATTTCCTTAAACGCTTCTTGCTGACGACATTCACAGTTTTATTATAGGGCAAGTTGCCATATTTTCAAGGCTTCCCAAATAATCTCGAGGAAGTCAACAAAAAAGCTCGAGATTAGGGCTTTCCCCAACCTCGAGCTTTTGTTTCTGGATTAATTTCAAAACTTTGAAGTTTAAGGCATCAAAAAAATACCTGCTGAAACTTTAAAATAACTCGCCAATTGCAGCGCCATACCTTTAGAAATACTTCGTTCACTGCGCAAAACCCTCGAGAGACTGGGTTGATCGATCACGCCTGCTTGAACCAAATCGGTTTGTCGGCAACCGTGCGATTCCATGAGGGCGCGTAGTACATTCACAGGGTCACTCTGCGGCATTGCAATATTGGAATTTTCCCAATCACTGGCATACGTCATGGCAGTATCGAGCAGCATGGAATACGGGCTTTGTGTTGGGTCTGGTGCGGAAAGCTCGAGAAGCCGTTCGATCAAGGCAATGAGTTCATTGTGTTCTGTCGCGTCTCGAGGTCGGCGGAGGTTGATGACATCTGCATTTGCTTTCCAAGTGCTTGTGAGTTGTTCAGTATTCAACATGATTTTCCTCCTGATTCCAAAGGTCGTATTACTTCGGGTTCTAGTGGTTATCGTACCTCGAGAAAGCTAAAATCCCTTATCACATGCAAATAGTTAAACCATCACTCGCATGAAGCCCTCACGCGCAAGCGGGAGAAGGACAAGAACCTCGAGCCACACGTGTATCCTAATAAAACTCCCTTCTCCTGATGTTGGGAGAAGGGTTGGGGATGAGGGCGGCGCAATTGCTGATTATCATGTCTGAAACGAAGAATTTTGAATTTTATCACTCGAAAATCACAACAAAAAAGCTCGAGATCAGGGTTTCCCCCAATCTCGAGCTTCAAAATCTAACCTTACTTGTTTTTCATCAAATCAGTCATGATGTTTTTTGGCACCTCAGAGTAATGGTCAAAGAACATGCTGTAACTCGCACGCCCTTGGGTCATGCTCCGCATGTCGGTGGCGTACCCGAACATTTCCGAAAGTGGCACGTGGGCTTTGACGATTCGGGCGTTGCCGCGCTCGTCCATGCCCTGAATTTGACCACGACGACCGTTCAGGTCACCGATGATCGAACCCATGTAATCTTCTGGGGTCACGACTTCCACGCGCATGATCGGCTCGAGAATCGCGGGAGCACCTTTTTGGATGGCTTCTTTGATTGCCATGCTGCCTGCAATCTTGAACGCCATTTCCGAGGAGTCCACGTCGTGGTAGCTGCCGCCGGTCATGGTGACTTTCATGTCCACGACTGGGAATCCAATCAGTGGTCCGCTGCCGAGGCTTTCTTCCATGCCTTTTTGGGCGGCTGGAATAAATTCTTTTGGCACTTCGCCGCCAACCACACCGTTGACGAACGTGAAACCGTTTCCGCGTTCCATCGGTTCGGCGGTGATTTTGACGTGACCGAATTGACCGCGACCGCCGGATTGACGAACGAATTTGCCTTCAACTTCAACCTTGCGGGTGATGGTTTCGCGGTACGCAACTTGTGGATCGCCGACGGTGCTTTCGACTTTAAACTCGCGGCGTAAACGGTCTACCAGAATCTCGAGGTGCAATTCACCCATGCCTGAGATGATGGTCTGACCGGTTTCCTGGTCGGTTTTGACGCGAAACGTTGGGTCTTCTTCGGCGAGTTTGGAAAGTCCAAGCCCTAGTTTGTCCTGATCGGCTTTGGTTTTGGGTTCGACTGCCAAAGAAATTACGGGATCAGGAATTTCGATGCTCTCGAGCACGACCACTGGGTCGTTGTCACCAATCAGGGTGTCGCCCGTGCCAGCGTCGCGGATACCCACGACGGCGCCCAAGTCACCGGCACGCAAGAACGGCACTTCTTCGCGGTGGTTGGCGTGCATTTTCAGCAAGCGTCCCACGCGCTCTTTTTTCTCTTTGCTCGAGTTGAAAACATAGCTTCCGCTTAACAACGTGCCCGAATAAATCCGAACGAAGGTCAAACGACCAACGTAAGGGTCGGTCATGATCTTGAACGCGAGGGCTGCCAGTGGACCTTTTGGATCGGCTGGACGTTCGACTTCTTCGCCGGCTTCGTCAATTCCTTTAATCGCAGGAATCTCGAGTGGGCTTGGCAAGTAATCAATCACGGCGTCGAGCAGCAACTGCACGCCTTTGTTCTTCAGGCTCGAGCCGCAAAGCACTGGGAACATGATCTGGTTGACCGTGCCGACGCGCAAGGCTTCGACCAGTTCGGCGTTGTCAACCTCTTCACCCTCGAGGTA